>JAKEHD010000109.1 GCA_022615215.1 Blastocatellia bacterium | reverse complement strand
GCAGCGGGCTGCCGGGCAACCCTTCCCGACCTGTGATCTATCGGGAGTTGTTTATGACCCTTGATTCGCTCAAAATGAATCATACTTATTTCCGATAATGTCTAATAACATGTGCAACCTCAGAAGTCAGAAGCGTATGCATAATCGAGGCACCTGGCTCTGACCTTCTATATACATCGCTCTGATATTTTCTACTGCTTAACCGGCTTTCCCTATGCAGAGCAAGTGGCCGGCGGTGCGATAGTACCAGCGACCGTCCACCAGTGCCGGACTCGCAAGGGTCTGCTCGCCGAGATGGTTGACATGCAGCAGCTTGAAGTCCGGTCCCTGACTGAGCACGAAGGTTTCGCCCTCGTCGTTCGTAAAGTAGACCTTCCCTTCGACCGCGACCGGAGAGGCTGAGAAACCCTCGCGTCGCGCCTCACCCAGTCGCAGTTGGCCGATGATCTCTCCCGTCCGGGCGTTGTGGCACGAAGCGATGCTCGCCATGTCGTTTATCGTGTAAAGGTAGTCTCCGAGAAGTAGCGGGGAGGGAACGAACGGAGAGCCTTTGGGACTCTTCCAGACCACGTGTGAGTCGGTCACGTCTCCCTTGCCGCCCGGCCTGACCGCGAGCGTCGGACCCGCGCGCCCCGAACTGCAATAGACAAGGCCGTGACCTACGACAGGCATAGGAATGGTCTCGCGCATGTTCCCGCTAACCGTCCAGAGCAACTCTCCCGTGTCGGGATTGTAAGCGTCTATGGCCCGGCCGCTGCTTACGATTATCTCTACGCGGTCGTCGGCCTGTATGGCTATGGGCGACCCCCAACCCGGTCGCGGGCTGCGCTCCTTGCGCCAGAGTTGGCGTCCGGTCTTCTTATCCAGCGCGACGATGAATCCCGGCGCGGGATCGCTTCCCCCGCCGCCGCGACCGAATGACATCTGCTCCTGAAAGAGTATTATCCGGTCCTTGTAGAGCAGCGGAGAGCCTCCCGGTCCATGATATAGATTTATAACGCCGAGGCTCGTGTGCCAGACGACCTTGCCGTTGAAGTCGACCGCAACGACTCCAGAATTGCCGAAGTATGCGTAGACACGCTCACCGTCCGTCGTGGGAGAGGAGGAGGCGTAGCTGTTCTTTCTATAGAGCCGCTCGGCGGGCGATTCAGGCACCGCCGTGTCCCACAGTAATTTTCCGTCCGAACGCCGGAACGAAAGTATCGAGCGACGAGAGCCGTCTTGAGCGGCGGTCGTAAGAAAGATGCGGTCTCCCCATACGATAGGCGAAGAGTGGCCGCGCCCCGGCACCGCTACTTTCCACAACACGTTCTCGGTTTCAGACCAGCGATCCGGGTAGCCTTTACCTTCCACGATCCCCTGAATGGACGGGCCGCGCCAATGAGGCCAGTAATTTTTGGCCTTGCCGGTCGGCACTATCATGGAGACCTTTGGCGAAGCATCCCAAGCGTGGCCGATTCGTATCCTTGATGCGGGCAGCGATGAAAGACATAAGATGACCGACATCATAACAGCATATCGGATGGAGTGTTTCAGCGTCTTCGACAGGAGATGAGAACTCATTGCGGAAATCCTTTCGTCGTTTCGAGCCTGGTCCTTCAGGCGGTTTCGCAGCGATCCCAGCACTAAAAGGTAATATCACAGGAGCGATTGCCTGAGCAAGTTGCGCGGAAGGGCCTCAGCGACGAAAGCTTTCGATATAATGTGCGCGGCTTGGATTGAGAATTTCCCTTAAGCGCCTGAATGCGCGAACGCTTGCAGGCAGAATAGACATCATCGGGTATAAGGCTTTAGTGAATCTCCCGATAACTTCTAATTCAGGTTCAGTTGAGCTTTCGGCCAGCTTGTGGTTGGGAAGGGTTGCTTGCACCCGCTGCTTGCTCTATAACCAATTGGCGGGCGCAAGCAACCCTTCCAGACCTGTGATCTATCGGGAGTTGTTTATGACCCTCGATTCGCTCAAAATGAATCATACTTATTTCCGATAATGTCTAGTCACTCATACCTGAGCGCGATCATCGGATCGACCTTCGTTGCGCGGCGCGCCGGTATGTAACAGGCAAGCATCGCTATCAGAGCGAGCAGCACAGAGACCGCAGCGAATGTCAATGGGTCGGTCGCGCTCACATCATAGAGGAACCCTGCAATCACCCGCGTCAGCGCAAACGCAGCGGCAAGCCCCGCAAGGATGCCGATCCCTGCAAGCGTCATGCCCTGGCTTATTATCAGCTTTAAGATGCGACCACGACCTGCGCCCAGCGCCATGCGAACTCCTATCTCATGCGTGCGCTGGCTGACCGAATAAGAGATGACGCCGTAAATCCCCAATGCCGAAAGCAAGAGGGCCACCCCGCCCAACAGACCTAGCAGCGCGGAATAAAAGCGCGGCTCGGCTACCGTACCGGAGACAACCTCTTTCATGGTGCGAATCTCGGAAATCGGCTGGTCCTTATCGATCTTCCATATCTCGCCGCGCACCGCAGCCACCGCGCTCGCCGGGCCGGACGTTGTGCGCACGACGAGCGCGCGAGGTGCAGCCCAGAACATGTGCTGCTGCCAGTAAGGGAAGTACATTTCGGGCCTGGGGTCGACGCTCAACTCTATCTGCCTTATGTCTCTCACAACCCCCGTCACCGAAAGCCAGGGAGAGTTGGAGGTCGCTCTTCCGATCTTCAATCGCTTGCCCAAAGGGTCTTGGCCGGGCCAGTAGCGGCGCGCCATGCTCTCATTGATGATGACGACCCCGGCGGATTCCTGCGCTTCCTGTTCTGAAAACATCTGCCCCTTAATCAGAGGTATTCCCATCGCGCGAAAGTAATCCGGGCTGACCACCCTGTAACCTGCGCCCTGTGCCTGATCGGGCAGAGGCGCTGTCTGACCTTCTATGGCAAAGCTCACGCTTCCGCCTGGAAAAGCCATAGGCAGGAAGCTGATCATGCCTGCCGACTCGACTCCCGGAATCGCCTTCACTCGGTCGAGCACCTCGCGATAGAAATTTGCGCGCTCGCGCAACTCTCCATACTTTGCTTTCGGGAGGTCCATCCTCATCGTCAGGAGGTTATAGGGGTTGAATCCGGGATCGATGCTGCTCAAGCGCAAAAAGCTGTTTATCATAAGCCCCGCGCCCGTGAGCAACACCAGGGCCAGTGATACCTCCGCTATCACGAGCAGGTTGCGCAATCGGCGGCTCGAACTCCCTCCTGTCGTCCGCCCCCCTTCTTTCAACGATTGATTCGGTTCTGACGATGAAGCATGGAGCGCGGGCGCAAGTCCGAACACGAGGCCGGTCCCTATCGAAAGCCCAAGAGTGAAGCCGAGCACACGCCAGTCGATGCTTGTCTCTTCGAGGCGAGCGATATCGCCGGGCGTAAGCGAGAGCAGCGTCTCCAATCCCCAGAAAGCCAGCAGCAACCCCAGAGCGCCGCCTGCGAGTGCCAGCAAAATGTTTTCAGTAATCAATTGCCGTATGATGCGGCGGCGAGCGGCCCCAAGCGATGCGCGTATGGCCATCTCTTTTTCTCGCATGACCGCGCGAGCCAGTTGCATATTGGCTACATTCGCGCATGCGATGAGCAGCACGAGCCCTACAGCGCCCAGCAGCAGGAGCAAAACCGGACGTGTGTCTCCGACTATCTCTTCGTGCAGGGAAACGAGCCTTACGCCAGCGCCTTTGTTCGAAGCCGGATACTGTTGTTCGAGGCGTGTGGCGATAACGTTCATCTCCGCCTGAGCCTGATCGAGCGCAACGCCCGGTTTCAGGCGCGCCACCGCTTCCAGGTAATGGCCCCCGCGACTGTTCCGGTCCTGATCGGTGAACGCTATAGGAACCCATACATCGATCTCTTTGTTTTGAAAATAGAAGCCCTGCGGCATGACCCCAACGACCGTGTGGCTTTCATCATTCAGAGTCAGCGCCTTTCCAACGATCTGTGGGTCGGCGGCAAATTGCCGCTGCCACAAACCATAGCTCAGAAGAACCACCCGCCCGGTCCCGAAACGGTCTTCTTCGGGCAGAAAAGTGCGGCCCATCGCGGGAGCTACGCCAAGAAGGGGAAAGAGGCTCGCCGAGACGCGATACCCTTCGAGTCGTTCCGGCTCCGCCACTCCCGTAAGGTTGAAGCTCTCGCTAGTAAAGGCCGCAATATGTTCGAAGACCTGATTTTGATCGCTCCAATCGAGGAAGTTAGGCGGCGCGACCGATTCGTCGTCCACCTTCCTGATCGAATTCGTTTCCCAGACCATAACGAGTCTATCAGGGTCTTTGTAAGGGAGCGGGCGAAGGAGGACGGCGCTCGTGACCGAGAAGATGGCCGTATTGGCCCCTATGCCGAGCGCCAGAGTGATCACAGCGACTATAGTAAAGCCGGGCCGCTTGATCATCATCCGAATGGCGTAGCGAATGTCTTGTAATAAATTGTCCATAGTTCGTAGTCTTCGTTGGTCCGTAGTCCGTGGTCCGTGGTCCGTAGCACTTTCATCAGGTCCCTGATTATTAGCAACCACTGACCACTGACTATTCGTTCATTCAGGTTTATAAAGCCATGCGCTCGCATTCGGTTGCAGCCCGTTGCTGTAGCCCCCGACGATGAGCACCTCTCCGTTTGCAAGGCGAGTGGCGGTCGAGTAATAACGAGGCGCGCCCGTGCCGCCCGCGACAGCGCCGAATATCCCTGTAGTCGGATCGTAGACTTCTACGCGCGCCCCTCCTCCGGCTATCAGCGCCTTGCCGTCATTCAGAAGCACAACCGCGTCTCTGATCTTGTAACGCGAGGTGCGCATGTTGCCCGTGGCGGCGAATGCGCCCGTGTCCGTGTCGTAAAGCTCTGCGCTTGCATATAGGGTTTGCAGATTGCGCGAGTCCGCGCCGCCGAGGATTATCACCCTGCCGTCGGGCAACATCTCGGCTGAGTGCTTGTGACGAGCAGCCGCCATGCTGCCCGTCGGAGCGAAAGAGCCTTTGATCGGATCGTAAACCTCCGCGCTCGCAACGATCGATTCGGAAAAATAGCTGCCGCTTGACCCGCCCGTTATGAGCACACGGCCATCCTTGAGCAGCGTCGCCGTGTGATCGGCTCTCGAAGCCTTCATGCTGCTCGTGGGAATGAAAACGCCTGTGGTCGGGTCGTAAACTTCGGCGCTCGCCAGCTTGTTCCAGTCCGCGCTCTGACCGCCGGTAATCAGCACTCTGCCGTCGGGCAAGAGCGTCGCTTCGTGCGCAAGGCGCGTTGCAGTCATATTGCCCGTAGGAGTGAATCTCCCCGTTGCAGGGTCGTAGAGTTCCGCGCTCGCGAGAGCGCCGTGATAAAACTCCTTGCTTGAGCCGCCCGCGATCAAGACTTTGCCGTCAGGGAGCAGCGTTGCCGTGTGGCCTACGCGACGCGTGGTCATGCTGCCCGTAGGAGTGAATCTCCTTGTTGCCGGGTCGTAGAGTTCCGCGCTCGCAAGAATAACGTCTCTGCGCTCCCGGCCGCCTGCGACCAGCACTCTGCCGTCAGAAAGCAAAGTCGCCGTGTGCGAGAACCGGGCGTCGTTCATCGTGCCTGCGGGTTTGAGAGAGCCTGTCGCGGCGGGCACATTTCCGGGATCGACTCCCACGCTTATGTATTCGATCTGCTCGCGCCATGAATCGAGCATACGCCGGTCTAATGAGAGAACGCCTTCGCGGGTCACTCCATCGGGTGGAGGGGCGAGCGTAGACAGTCGGTCGTAGACGCGAGCGCGCGCCTCGCCTTCCGTGCGAGAGAGCAGGTGCCAGAGCGTGAGCGAATCCGGTTTGCGCGCCTCTTTTAAAATGACATCGAGCGCGGCAGAGCCTCCATCTTCGAAATCAAAACTATGCAGCGCATACCGGAATGGGTCGGATGCATCTTTGAGATAAGGAGTGCCCGGACCTCTGCCCGGTTTCGTCCTGCAAATCGCGCCCGCAGGAACGAGCGATTCGCGGCCGTCGAGAGAGAGCGCAACCCACCCGGCTGTGACATGCAAAGTGCTTGCCCCCGTGTCATCCACCTCAAGCGTATAAGCGCAGCCCATGTCTATGGCTACAGCAGACGGGGTTTCGACGAAGAACATGCGCGGCGGCGCGAGAATGGTCGCGTGCATGCGTCCGCGTTCGAGCGACAGGCGATGCTCGGTCGAGTCGGCTTCGACAAGGCGAATGCGTGTGTAAGGATCGATCTCTACTTGCCCGATCAATCCAACCTCTATCATGGCGCGCGAAGAGCCATCGGTTTCAAGCCACTCGCCAACACCTAACCTGCCTGTTCTTGCAATCGGACTCGAAGCGACAGTCGGCGTGCCCGCAAGTCTTACCACTTCCCATGAAGCCGCCGAAGGACGAGTGTAATACCACACGGCTACGACCGCCGCCATCAAGAGGACCGCAGCCGTCGCGTAATACGTGATGCGGGGCAATCCTAAGATTCTCGCGTGATGCGTGATGCGTGATAAGACATCTGCTTCCTGTCTTCTGCTCCCCTGCTCCCCTGCTCCTCTGCTCCCCTGCTCCCCTGCTCCCCTGCTTCTCTGCTTCTCAAAGAGTCGGGCCGGGACTACGGCAGGCGACTGATCGGGCAGCAAGAGATTAGAAACCATAAGAGAGGCAAATAAAATGTCTTCATATCGGGCGCGGCAGGCGGCGCACTTTTCGAGGTGGACTTTCACGCGCGCGCTCGCTCGATGGTCGAGCTCGCCGTCGGCGTAAGGCGAAAGCAGTCGCCTGTAGCGCCAGGCGCAAACGGGACTTGCGATTTGCTTGATGAGATCGAGCGGCATAATCAAAGCGTTCCTCTCAAATGCTTCAGCTTTCCGGCCAGCAACTTTCTCGCGCGATTGAGCCGCGAGGCCACCGTTCCCTTCGAACAGCCCGCGCGTTCGGCTATCTCTTCGTAGCTCAATCCTTCGATGTCTTTCAAAATGACCATCATCCGCAAACGGGGTTTGAGGCCGAGCAGCGCGCTGTGAATCTGACTCCGTATCTGCTTTTGTAAAACTTCGCTCTCCATCCGTTTCGCGCCGCCCGGTATATTCGGTAGCTCCCGGTCATCGATTCGGTCAGCGAGTTGTCGCATAAGCTTATTGCGATAATTCAGGCAGCAATTGACGGCCAGGCGATAAAACCATGTCGAGAAACTCGATTGTCCGCCGAATCGCTCGATCTTTTGATATGTTCTCAGAAAGACTTCCTGCGTAAGGTCTTCGGCCGACTCCTTATGGCCCGTCATGGCGTAAGCGAGCCGGTAAGCGCGCGAGTAGTAACGCTCATAGAGGCAGGCAAACACCTCTCCCTCCCCGGCAAGCACTAGCTCCACCAGTTCTTCATCGGTTCTGGTTTCTTCAGGGTCAGCCACCTTACCCGCTTTATTCACACACAGGTTTAGACAGTGGGGGGTCTGAAAATCTTCCATAAAAATATTCTTCTCTCCGAGGGTCGATGGCAAGAAGACCGGGAAAGAAAGGCAAAAGTAAAAAGCGCCGAACCTATAAACCGCCTTGCATTCCATTTTGCCTTTTCACTTATACGAGATGGTATCTGTGCGCAAAGCTTTCATTTCTTCACAGCCATCGAAGCCGAAGCACGGACTGAGGAGCACGAGCCGCCTCCAAAACATGGCTTTTTTCGAACAGCCATGAGGTGGCTCTCAGGGCAGCTGCGAAGACTGTTCCGTAAGGGACTATGGATATTGGTTTTCGCAAAATGAGCGCAAGATGGAAGCTCTCAGCGATGCGTGGCTCGCCAGGAGCGGCGATCTGCGCTACCTCGACCTTGCGCTGAAAAGCTCGAAGGCGAACCGGCTTGATCGTTGATATATTCGCGAATGCCTCTATGCCCGCTCCTGCCACTGAAACTCTCATCGCAACCCATCACACAAGGTTTACGAGTTGATCGTTCGCCGTTTACCGCTTATCATTCCGCAAAACAGGTTTCAGGAGAATGAACGATGCTCATCACTACCGAATATGTCGACACCCATGTGGACGGCTCGCCGATGCGAATGTTCGTGGCTGCTCCGAGGGCCGAAGGGAAATATCCCGGAATAGTCTTTTACTCGGACATCTTTCAATTGACCGGGCCTATGCTCAGGGTGACGATGCGATTGGCAGGGTATGGATTCGTGGTCGCCGCGCCGGAAATCTATCACCGCATCGAGCCGCCGGGGACGGCCATTCCCTTCGACGACGCAGGGCGAACGCGAGGGCTTGATAACGCGGCTAAAACTCCTGTGGCCCATTTCGACGCCGATTGCCGGGCGGCGCTCGATTACCTCTCAGATCACAAGCGCGTGGCCGAAGGCAAACTCGGCGCGGGAGGATTTTGCATAGGAGGACACCTCTCATTTCGCGCCGCGTTTCAACCCCGTGTCAGAGCGACGGTCTGCTTTTATGGAACGGGGATTCACAACGGAAAGCTCGGCCGTGATAAGGATGCCCGCTCGCTCGAAAGGGCGGGAGACATAAAAGGCGAACTGTTGATGATCTTCGGAACCAGTGACCCGCACGTGCCGGAAGAGGGCCGCGAAAAAATAAAAGCCGCTCTCGAATCGGGGACGCGATTTGCGTTCAAGCTCTACCCGGCAGAGCATGCTTTCATGCGCGATGAGGGATCGCGCTACGACCCTGAAGCGACAGACCTGGCATTCGGCGATATGATCGAATTTTTCCGTCGGGCGTTCGAAGAGACGATGAGCGATGAGCTATGCGTCGAATTTGCGTGACGGCGCGATATAACCGCGATGGTTCGCCTCGCAATGACTCGTAACGATGAGGAGAAATGCTCCTCAGAAAATGTCCGACAATCTGCCAGATTGTCGAGGGCTGCAAGTCGGACGGAAACGACGAGATGGCAGCTTGTCGGACTTAAAGATTTCTTTCTTATACAACGCAGTTGATTTCATGGTTTCAGGGCGTCGCCCTTGCGACATGTCAGACTCCCTGCCGCTTCACTTTTTCTTGTCGAATTTGAGGGCGACTGAATTGATACAATAACGCAAATGCGTCGGCGCGGGACCGTCATCGAACAGGTGACCGAGGTGGGCGTCGCACCTGCTGCAAAGCACCTCGATTCGCCTCATGCCGTAACTGTTATCGGTTTCGATCTTGACGGCCTCTTTCGTTATAGGCGACCAGAAGCTCGGCCATCCCGTGCCGGAGTCGAATTTCGTGTCCGAACCGAACAACTCGTTGCCGCAACCGATGCACAGAAATGTTCCTTCTTCGTGCAGGTCGTAGTACTGGCCTGTAAAAGCCCTTTCGGTTCCCTTCTCCCTCGTGACGTAATACTGCTCATCGGTGAGCTGCTCTCTCCACTCTTCGTCCGTCTTGATGATTTTCTCCGGCATCTTTTTTCCTCTCTCGGAATTCGAATCGGTTCCTGAATCCGGTGATACGGCGCTCGCGGTGGATTCGGTCGCCGTGCGCGGGTTATTCACCTTGCTGCAAGCAAGCGATAAAGCGACCAGCAAAGCTGCGACTAAAAACATTGTGAGCTTCATAGCGCGTCCTCCCATTTTGCATCAAGTTTAAAAATAGCGGTAATGGCCGATGATGCGCCAGGAAAAAAGCACATCTTCAAGCCTTGCGCCCCAGCCTATGTTATGCACGATCAGATGATTCTCTGAGCCTTCCTCGGCAACATTCGTGACGAGGCCGACGTGTAGAACACCGTTGCCCAGATCCCAGGCGACGACATCTCCCGGCAAGTAATCCTTGGGGTCTGTGGTCATCGCAAGCGACTTTCCTTTGCGCTTGAAGTAGGTCATGAGATTCGGGACTCTTCGATGATCGATGTTCGTATCGGGTCGGGTCAATCCCCAGCGTTTAGGGTAAGCAGAGAAGGCGCGCTTCATATCTTCGTGAATCTCTTTTTGCAGATCGACTCCGACTTTTCGAAAAGCCCTGACCAATACATCCGAGCATACTCCCGTGTGGCGAGGAACGTCGCCTCCGGGATACGCGATCTTCACATAAGAAGGGTCGTAACCCGAAGTATAACCCGTCTGTTCGATAGCCGCTTCGATCACACGTTTTACATCGGAGGAACTGACGGGCGTGCTGCGCTGATCGGCTCCCGAAAATGCCTTTTGCTGACAGGCAGCCGTAAAGGCAACCGTAAAGGCAAGCACCAGACTACATATCATCCCCATCATAACTTACAAGCGCCTTTCAAAAACTCTCGGCTCCGAATATAAACCATCGACGGCCTGCTTGCGACCCAAGAAAGAAATCTTTATCGCTCGCCGGTTCGAATCATCTGCGCATAAAATTGCAAACATGATGCTATCACTTCATCAATGCCGAAGCCATCTCTTCCGAACAGAACTTGCCTCGCCGCTTTCACTCAGTGAGAATAATCGAGGGGATGATTGCGATCCGCTGTAGAAGGCCCTGCGCCTTCCACTGTTAAAATGATCCGTAGCGCGCCACTTGCGTTTATTATATCGAGCGACAGAAATCATGAGACGAATACTTATATTGCTGGCAGCGATATTGATTCCGCTCGGCACCCTTCCCTGTGGCTTGAGCGATGCTTGCGCGCGTGAGAAACCCGCCGGAACGCGAAACGCAAAGGCAGTCCCGCTTACGCGAGCGCCCGCTCCTGAGCAAGGATTGGTGGCGCTCGACCAGGCGTTGAAAGAATTGACCAATCCCTTCACTGTGATGAGCGTCGCCGCTCACCCCGAAGATGTCGATTATGGCACGCTGGCTTACTATCGCAAAAAGCTCGGCGCTCGAACCGCTATAGTATTCGTCACACGGGGCGAAGCCGGGCGACGGGCCGATCAGCATGACCCGGATGAAAACCGGGGCGTCGCTCGCACACGCGAGGCTGCCCGCGCCGCGCGCCTTCTGGGCGCAGACGCATACTTCCTCAACCTGCGCGATTTTGGAGAGGCAAAGACCCCGGAAGAGGTTTTCAGCGTCTGGGGACATCAGGAAGCCCTCGGCAGAATGGTACGCGCCATTCGCTCGATACGGCCCGATGTCATCATCACGGACCACGACCCTGAAACGGGCGAAGGGCAACACCGCGCCACCGCGCGCCTCACGCTCGAAGCCTTCGAGGCCGCCTCAGATGCCCGCAAGTTTGTTCAGTACCCCGACCGTGAGGGAGGGGATGATTTCCCGGCCTGGCAGGTGCGTCGCATCTTTCGCCGGTCGTTCAAAAATACAATCGGCGTAATGATAAACCTGAATGAATACGATCATCTACGGGGCCGCACTTACGCGCAAATCGCGCGCGAGGCCAAGCGTAACCTGCGGCCTCAACTCGATAGAGAAGATCATGCGCGGTCTGAAACCGAAAGGAATTATTATCAACTCGCCCGCTCCGCTTATGATGAAAAAGCCCTCTTCGGAGGGACTCTCTTCGACGGTCTCCTCCTGCCCGACAGCCTCAGACGCTCTTTGGAGCCGCCTCGCGTCGCTCAGACGGCCGCAACTCAGTACCCCGACCGTAAGGGAGGGGATTCCTCAGCCACGCGTGCGCGAATGATCGAATCGCTGAGAGAAAAGCTGATCGAAAAACGGGCCGAAGGGTCGCTCAAAGAGATACAGAACCGCTATGGCGCAGAGTTCCATCGCATGGTTCGATTCATCGAGGGCGTAGAGCGGGCGCTCGGCCTCGCGCTCGGCATCAGCTTCGAGATCACCCTGTCAGACACTCTTCTTGTAGCGGGCCAGAAGGTCACTGCTCGATTGAGCTTTCATAATGGAAGCAGCGCCTTGCTCCCTCTGGCTTTTCACACGCCGGAATCGCTGCCCGCGCCCGGCCATAAGCCGGCCTACAAGGTATCGGAAGTGATACAGGCGGCCTCGAATCAGACGATTTCGAAAGAGATCGAATACGAATTGCCGAAAGACGCGCCGCTCACATTGCCGCACTCCGATCATCTCTACGAAGAGAATCACTACAGGGCGACCAATAAAATGTATTCATTCTCCGCTCCGTCGGAGGCCTCAGAGTCCCGTCCGTTCGGCAATCGTTTGATCGCTCTGGCGGAGATAGGTCTCGGCCCTACGGTGTTCTCGCTTTCGGCAACAGTCAGGTTCGACGTAGCGCCTCCGGTCGAGATTTCCACAATCCCGTTTGCATTGATCAAAAACTGGTCAGAGGCGCGTGACTTCCGTGTAGATGTACGCCTCAGAAATCGGACGCCCGGCGAACTTGCAGGCGCTCTATGGGTGGTCCCTCTGGCGATAACCGTAGATGAATACGAACCCGTTCATGTTCGATTCGCGCTCGAAGACCAGGAGATAAGAGTGCGATTGAACTTGAAACTGCCGATTCTGAGACCGCCGCTCGTTCCCGATATCCTCATAGAGTTCCGGCGCGAAAAACCCGCTCCGCCCACCCCGCTCGCCTCTTCAAAAATCACAGTCCTCGCGGCTGAATTCACAGCCGCTGAAGGTATCAGGGTCGGTTATATAAGAGGCTTCGACGACTGGCTGGCGCTTGCGCTCGCCGAGCTCGGAGTCGAACACCGCGAACTGACGCTCGACGAGATCAGCGCATTCGAACACGGCCACACGGATCAAGCGAAGGCTGCAACCGCTGACGGGTGCGCAAGGCTGGCCGTCTTCGACACCATAATAGTAGACGAACTCGCAACGGCGGCCCGGCCTGAGCTTGACGCGCTCAACCGGTGCCTTCTCGAATACGCGCGGCGCGGCGGAAATCTAATCGTCTTCTATCAGAGGCCGAAAGATTGGACGAGAGCCGCTTCGGGGCCGCCCGCTCCTTTTCCGATAAAACTGTCAAACAAAAGTATTACCGTCGAAGCCGCGCCGGTGAAGATAATCTCTCAGGACCATCCGTTGATGCGGAAGCCGAATGAGATAACAGAAAAAGATTTCGAAGGGTGGACTAAGGACCGTGCTCATTATCTGCCCGAAGATTGGGCCGTCTGGTATACGGCGCTGCTCGAATCAGCCGACCCCGGCGAAGAGGCTCAGAGAGGAGGATTGCTTGCGGCGCGTTATGAGGGGGGCACTTACGTTTACGTGAGTTACGACCTGCGGCAACAATCGCTCTCTGCCAATAAGGGAGCGTATCGCCTGCTTGCGAATCTCATCAGCCTTGCAAAGACCATAAAGGAGCCGTCGGGCGATCAGAAGTGAAATCGCGCATCTTCAGCTATCAGCTACAGACGATCAGCTAAAAGTTTCGAACCACAGATCACACAGAATACACGGATAGATAGCAGAAAGAATTGTTATCGGTGAGTGTAGAAGGCCCTGCCTACCACTGGGGTATCTGAGG
>JAKEHD010000647.1 GCA_022615215.1 Blastocatellia bacterium | reverse complement strand
CTTCTTCCCCGGCCTCTATAAGTTCTGGCCCTGGATATTCGGGGTCGCGGCGCTGCTTGCGGCCTTGACCTGTTGGAATCGCATTGCGAAGGCGCTCGGAGAATTGCGTGCGTCGTGAGAAACCTTTTATTGAGGTTGATGAAGTGAATATGCTGGCTGCTCTTAAAAGTATTTCGCCGGTCTGGCGGATGGGATTGCTCGTTTTGAGCGTGCTCGTAATTGCGACAATCGCGGTCGCCGTGATTCGCCGGGCAAAACCGCAAAAAGATTTTTCGGAGCTAGCGGCGCGTGTGCGCGCGTGGTGGGTGATGGCTGTGGTCTTTTTCGGCGCGATTGCGGTGAGCGATCTCTTTTCGCTCATCTTCTTCGCCTTTCTCAGTTTCTGGGCGATGAAAGAGTACATCACACTGCTTGAGACGCGGCCCGCAGATCACAAAGCCTTAGTGCTCACTTTCCTCGCCATACCGGTTCAGTATTTCTGGATAGCCCTTCCGGGGCGCGGTCCCTGGTATGGGATGTTCATCATCTTCATCCCTGTCTTCATGTTTCTGATCCTGCCCGTGCGGTTGATGCTCTCGAAAGAGACTGTCGGCTTCGTGAGGTCCGCTTCTCAGATTCAATGGGGACTCATGGCCTTCGTCTTCGGACTGAGCCACCTGGCATTTCTGCTCACCGTCCCTTCGATTCCCGGCACGAATGCCACGGGCCGAACGTTAGTGCTCTTTTTGGTCTTCGTCGTGGAGATGAGCGACGTGCTGCAATATATATGGGGCAAGACGCTCGGTCGCCATAAGATCATCCCGGCCATCAGCCCCAACAAGACATGGGAAGGTTTCTTAGGCGGCATAGCGAGCGCGACTCTGCTCAGTCTTGCGATTCGCTTTCTGACTCCCTTTTCGATTCTGGAAACCATAATTGTATCTTTGATGATTACGGTGGCGGGGTTCGGCGGCGGCGCTGTGATGAGCGCGGTCAAGCGCGACTTCGGAGTGAAGGATTTCGGCAGCGTGATTCCGGGTCACGGCGGCATGCTCGACCGCGTGGACTCCCTCTGCTATGCCGCCCCGATCTTTTTTCATTACGTCCGCTATTTCCATTCCTGGGATTGAACGAGTGACGACGACTGAAAACAATCCGGCGCACACGCGCTCGATGCATCGCGCAAGCGGCGTCAAGCTGAAACTGACCTTGCGCGACATCGCGCAGATGATATTCTTCGCGCTGCTCATCAGGCCGTTTATGGCGCTCTTCATCGGCCTGAGAGTTCGCGGGCGCGAACACCTGACCGAAACGGAACCTTTTATACTTATTGCAAACCATTCGAGCCACCTCGATACCATTTCGCTTCTCAGCCTCTTTCCGATTCACAGGCTACGATACGTGCGACCCGTAGCGGCGGCCGATTATTTCGAGCGAAGCCGACGGGTTTCATTGCTGACCAGGACGCTCTTCAACATATTGCCGATCGCGCGAAAAAGCATCACGCCCGAAAACAATCCGCTTCGCCGCATGCAGGAGGCCATCGAAGCGGGCTACTCGCTCATCATCTTTCCCGAAGGCACGCGCGGAGAGGGCGGCGAGATGGGGCGGTTTCGCGCAGGAGCGGCGCACCTGCTTGAAAAGATGCCCGGCGTGCCCGTCATACCTGCATACCTCGTGAACATGGGGCGGAGCCTGCCGAAAGGTGAGCTTATCCCCGTGCCTTTCTTCTGCGAAGTGCGACTCGGCGCGCCGCGAGTGATAGGTGGCGCTCGCCAGGATATAGTCCGGTCGCTTGAATCGGCCGTCCGCGAGTTGAAAGAGATCGATTGATGGAGAGTGAGGTTCCATCCGCGTTAGATCGCTTCGTCCGGGGACGCGGCGCTGCGGCGCTTGCCTTCGTATGGGGCATGACGGAAGCGACTTTCTTCTTTCTGGTGCCGGACGTGATTCTGACGCTTCTGGCCTGCCGCGCGATTCGGCCCGCGCTCAAAGGAACGGTTGCGGCGCTTGCGGGCGCTCTCATCGGCGGCTCGATCATGTACGGCTTCGGTCTTTACGCGCCTGAAGGAGCGCGAGCATTTCTCGATCACGTGCCTGCCATCAGCCCTGATCTCATCGCCTCGGTCGAGGCACAGATCGACCGGCGGGGTCTCTATGCGGTGATGCTCGGTCCTCTCAGAGGCACACCATACAAAATCTACGCTGTCGAATGGGGTGCGCAGGGCAGAAGCTTCGCAGGTTTTCTTCTGATATCGATACCGGCGCGCTACGTTCGATTCCTGCTCTCTGCACTCATCGCTCGCGCTATAGCTCGGCTCATCGAACCATTGACCCACACCAGCGCGAGGGTAGAGATATTGATTCTCGCGCTCGTGTGGATTGCTTTTTATAGTTTCTACTTCGCGCGATTCGGTTGGTGATATGGTCGCGCGGGAAGCTTCAGTAGCGCGACCATAAGGGAGCGCTCCCTTACGGTCGCGCTACCGAATTACGGACAATGAGTACACTTTCGACAGGCAACCGGTGACAGAGTTATGTCATCAAGCCTGAGAATCGTTTACACGGCTTTATCGGTGATCGAGTGCGATCAGCGATCAATCGCACTCGCGCTCGCGCGCCTTGACTTTGACTCTCTATGCGGATAACAATGTCTATGTTCAAAAGACAGGTTCCCACTAACAGCCCCACCGGCCTTGCTATCTGGAACCCCTCCCTTACGGTCGGGGTAATGAAGCTCCGGTCGGCAGTCTGTTCTCAGGAGTATTGCCATGTTTTCAAACACAAAAATTTACGCGCGTATTTTAACGCTCGCATTGGCTTTTGCGATGCTGGCCGTTAGCGCGCCGGCCGAGACCCAATCGCTTGAGACGTTGCTGGCGTACCTGAAAAGCCCCAACGTAAACACACGGCGCGACGCCGCGCGCAAACTCGGCCAGCGTCGCGCGCGCAATCAACTCGTGGTCGAGGCGCTCGCCGTCGCCGCACGCAAAGACGACGACCGCGATGTGCGCAAGGAAGCGGTCTGGGCGCTGGGGCTTATAAAAGATTTTTCGGCCCTCCATGAAATGCTCGGGGCGCTCAAGGACTCTCACCCTGATGTGCGCAGCACCGCA
The DNA here is from genome assembly GCA_022615215.1 of Blastocatellia bacterium. Lineage (GTDB taxonomy): Bacteria > Acidobacteriota > Blastocatellia > UBA7656 > UBA7656 > JAKEHD01. The sequence continues at coordinate 1,194 of JAKEHD010000647.1, read as the reverse complement.
GTCAGAGCACTTGTCGCGCTCTACACGGAACACGATATCGATTTCATCACCAACCGGCGCGCGGGCTGGAATCGCTTCAACCCTTTTCTGGACACGAACGACCGGGAGATCATAGAGCCTTACATAATGGTCGACCCTTCGATAACAAGGGCGCTGGGAGGGTCTGCTCGCGGCGATGGAGACCGCGATGTTCGCATAGCCGCGATTCGCGCGCTCGGTGTGCTGCGGGGCGCGGGCGCCCTGCCGCAACTGGCCGATGCGCTCAATGCCGACCAGGACGTGCGCATAGATGTCATCCGAGCCTTCATCAAGATAGGCGACCCGGCGGCGGGCCAGTACCTCATACCCTTCTTCCGCGATTCGAATGAGAAGGTGCGTACACAGGCCATGTACGCGGCGGGCGCGCTCAAATACCGTCCGGCGGTCGAGCCTCTGCTCTCGGTCTACGGGCTTGGACCTCAAGATAGAAGCACTCTTTCCAGGATCACGCACAAGGTGAGGGGGGTGTTTTCCTATCTGCCCCCGCGCGATGAAGCGGCGCTCTGGGCGCTGTCGCTCATTGGCGACGAAAGGGCGGAACAGACCTTCGTCGAGGATATGGGTGACAAGGACGCCGACCGCAGACAGTATGCCTTCGAGGGGCTTGCGCGCATAGCCGACCCGCGATATATGGACCAGATTTCCCGGCTCATCCTCACAGAGCGCGACAGCGATGTGAAACTCGCCGAGACCTGGGCGCTCTACAAGATGGGCAGCCGCCCGAACATTCGCTACGTCGTCAACAAACTTGATGGCGACAAGGCGGAAGTGGCGCGCGAATACTTGCTTGAGACTGATGACCCTACAGACCTGTATCCTTACGTCCGGTCGAGCAACAAGACCGTGCGGCGCAAGGTCATAGAGATTCTCGGTCAAATAGGCAATCAGGAGACGGCCCGCGAGCTTGAGCCTCTGGCGCGCACATCGGGGGCCGATACGGCCGATATCACAACGGTCGCCATAAAGCGGATAGAGTGGCGGCTCGGCGGAAGGCCCCGCGCCAGCGACGACGTGTTGCAACAGGAGACCCGCCCGCGTCGCACTGATAACCCGAAATAATGCGGGGCGCTCTGAAATCGAAAGGCCGGACGGCAAAGATTTCTTTCTCAAAAGATTTCTTTCTCAAAAGATTTCTTTCTCAAAAGATTTCTTTCT
>JAKEHD010000646.1 GCA_022615215.1 Blastocatellia bacterium | reverse complement strand
GAGCAACTCTGTATCGATCTCGATCAGTTCTCCGATGAAACATCGCTCCAGAAGCGACTGGCTGAAATGGCTCGCGCTGGCGATGAAAAATCGCCGGAGGATTAACAGCAAAACGGGGATCATCAGGTCTTCACTTCAATCGCCGCTTATGCGGCCCTCCGCAAAACGCCTGGTCAGGTTTACTTTTCAATGTCATTAATTGCAATGATGAAAATCTCAGAGATGTGTGAACAGTTGCAAAGATGCGTATCCGTGCTTCCAGGCTTGATTCTTGAAGATAATTTGCAGGTCGGTCAGTAGCGCGATCGTAATGGAGCGCTCCCTCACGATCGCGCTACTGAAACAGGTTTAGTCCGGCAGAGCTATGAACGACCGCCCGACAAATGAAGAGCGAGACCGGCGCGTGATGGACCTCTACGAGCGCCTGCTTGAAATCGAGCAGCGGCTCATCCCTACGGGGATGCATGTATTCGGCCATCCTTCTAATAACCGCGAAATCGTTGACCTCCTGCGAATGGTCGCTTCGTTCGACCGGCCTGAACTCGGCATCCGTGCGCTCACTGACCTTGTGGCCGAAGGTCTCAGCCTTTCGCCTTATACAACCCTTTTAAAAGAAACCAACGCATCCGAACGTCGCTTGATGGAACGCGAGCGGGTCGAAGCGATAGTCCGAGACTCTATCGCGCTTTTCACATCGACAACAGGAATCGGCGCGGCGGATGAAGCCGTTTCGTTTCTTGTTGAACAAGCTTCGGTCCCGGCGGCTGAATCCCGTAAGGTCTTTGCTATGCTCTCACGTCTGCGCGAGCAGCTTGAAACGAGCGGCGAACTCGATAGCCTCGTTCGCGCCCTCAGAGGCGAATACATAGAGCCGGGACCGGGGGCCGACATAATTCAAAATCCCGCGATACTGCCTACGGGCCGAAACACTCAGGCGGTCAATCCATACACGGTGCCTTCGCCTGGCGCTATCAAGCGTGCTGGACCCGTAGCCGAGGCTCTGCTCGACCGCCACGTAAAAGAAGCGGGCCGCCCGCCTGAAACCATAGCGATGGTTTTATGGGGAATCGACAACATCAAGACCGAAGGCGAAGCAGTCGCCCAGGCGCTGTGGCTGCTGGGAGTTGCGCCGCAGAGGGACGCTCTCAATCGCGCGACGGGCGTCGAAGTGATACCGCTCGACGTGCTCGGCCGCCCGCGCATAGATGTAGTGATGACCGTATCGGGAATCTTCCGCGATCTGTTCGGGACGACTATGGCATTGCTCGACCTCGCTGTGAGAACTGTGGCCGCGCTCGACGAACCGACCGGTATGAATTATGTGAAGCGACACGTCGAAGAGCATATCGCAGACACCGGTTGCTCTTTTGATGAAGCGGTTGTGCGTGTCTTTTCAAACGCGGCGGGCAACTATGGCACTAATGTGAATTTCATGGTGCTGGACAGCCAATGGGAAGACAGCCGTGAGCTTGGCGACCTGTTCGTCACTCGAAAGTGCTTCGCTTACGGGCGCGACTCGCGAGGACGAAACTTTGATGGACGCGAAGCAAGGGCATTGCTTGAACGCGCTCTCGCGCGTGTGGAGGTCACGTATCAGAACATAGACACGACCGAGATCGGCATAACGGACGTCGATCATTACTTCGAATACCTCGGCGGCGTGTCGAGAGCCGTTGAAAAACTCGCGAAGGCGCGACCTCGAATCTATCTTTCGGACACGCTTTCGCCCAATGCGAAGGTGCGAACGCTCGAAGAGACCGTGAGGCTAGAGACGCGAACCAAGGCCCTCAATCCGAAATGGTATGAAGGGATGCTGAAACATGGATTTAGCGGGGTGGCCGAAATCGAGCATCAGGTGACGAACACTTTCGGATGGTCCGCCACGGCAGACGCCGTCCCGGATTGGATATACGACCGTGTGGCCGAGACTTACGTGCTGGATGAAGAGATGCTTGACCGCTTGCATTCATTCAACCCGCACGCGGCGCGCTCGCTCGTGGGCCGTCTGCTCGAAGCATCGGGGCGCGGCTTCTGGTCGGCGGACCCTGCTGTACTTGAACGCCTGCAAGACGCTTTCGCAGGGCTTGAAGACGAACTTGAAGGAGTGCGGGGGAGCAGGGGTGCAGGAGTTCAGAGTTCAAGCTTTAGCTTGCCTGCCCGCAAGCAGCAACCTGAAGGTTGAACTCTGAACAGAGGAGCAGAGGTGAAAGCTTGAAGATAACGGTTTTATATGTCGGGTCGAGCTTGCTTGCGCCGCTGAGGGGGGCGGAGTCTGCGATCAATGAGCAGTACGCGCTCGATTTGCGGGTAGCGGCGCATAATTGCGGCGCGTCGCTTGCCGAGACGGAATGGCTTGCGGCGAAGCGCGACCTTGAAGATTCAGATATAGTCTTTATCATACACGTCACCGATGGCGAGAATGCCCGGAGGATCGCTGCGGCGGTCGATGAATACCGAGAGCGGCACAGGGCTGTAATCGCTTTCAATTGCATGCCCGAGCTTATGCGACGCCTTCGGCTGGGCAAGCTCGATTTCAGCCGTATGATGAAATCGCGCGGCGAGCGGGGAAAGGAAGAGTCCGGTCATAACCTCGCGCGTAAGATCGGCTCCTGGATGGCAGATTTCATCAAAGGGCGCAGCGCGGCGCAAAGCAAAGATGCATCGAACGAAAGATCGAATGGAAGAAAGGGAGCGGGCAATCCGGGTCAGTACGTCAAGCTCATTAACAGGCTGCCCGCCCTACTCAAGTTCGTGCCCTCGGCGGGAAAGCTCGGCGACATAAAAAACTATCTCTACCTGTTTTGTTATTTTCTTCAACCGACGCCCGGCAACATTCGCTCGATGTTGCTTTATGCCATCAAGCATTATCTGCCTGAGCGGTCGCGAGCCATCAAAGTCGACCCGGCAGAATCGCTCCCCGCGATTGCCATCTATCACCCGGACGCGCCTGCTCTGTTTGAGTCGTTCGCGGATTACCGTAAATGGTACGAGCGCGCACGCAAGCGCAAACTCGACCCTGAGCAGACAATCGGGCTTCTGCTGATGCGCCCGCAGGTCGTAAGCCGCACAAGCCGTCACTATGATGGTTTGATTCATGCGATAGAAGATGAGGGATTGGCGGTGATTCCGGCGCTCTCGACTTTCATGGACAACCGCGAATCCTGCCGCGAGTTCTTCGTCGACGGCAATGGAAATAATAGCGCGAGAATGAATACATTTTATTGTGCGCCGCGCGTGAGTCAGGTCGTATCGCTCACGGGCTTCAGCTTCGTCGGCGGGCCTGCGATGAACGACTCTGAGGCAGCGGTCGGTTTTCTGAAAGAATTGAATGTGCCGTTTCGCTCTCTCGTATCGCTCGACGTTCAGACGATTGAAAACTGGCAGGCGAGCAAACTCGGACTCAACCCCGTGCAGACCGCTATGCAGGTGGCGATTCCTGAAATTGACGGAGCGACTGAGGCTTTTGTATTTGGAGGCGTGACTCGTAACGGCAATCAGCCTGAACCTTTGGAAGATCGATGCCACAGGATCGCTCGCCGCCTGGCACGCTGGAACAGGTTGCGTATTGCGCGGCGCGATGAGGTGCGGCTCGCTTGCTTGATATATTGCTTTCCGCCGAACAAAGGGAACATAGGGACGGCCGCGGACCTCGACGTTTTTCCGAGCCTGCTTGAGATACTCTCGCGGTTGAAGCAGGAAGGCTATCGCGTCGATCTGCCTGAGAGTGCGGACCTTTTGAGAGAGAGACTGCTTGGCGGGAACTCCGCAGAGACCGGAATGATAGCGAACGTCGCTTATCGAATGAGCGCGGACGAGTACCGCAGGCTGTGCCCTTATGTCGAGGAGATAGAACGCGAGTGGGGCCGCGCGCCGGGGCTTATCAATTCTAATGGGCGCGAGGTCTTCGTGCTTGGGATAGAGCTTGGCAATATCTTCGTAGGCGTGCAGCCGACATTCGGATACGAAGGCGACCCTATGCGATTGCTAGCGGCGGAAAGCGGCGCTCCGCATCATTCGTTTATGGCGACTTATGTTTATCTCGAAAAAATCTTTCGTGCGGATGCGGTCGTGCATGTAGGCACGCACGGCGCTATGGAATTCATGCCGGGCAAGCAGGTGGGGTTATCTTGCGAGTGCTGGCCTGACCGACTGATAGGCGAATTGCCTAACATTTATATATACAGCGTAAACAATCCTTCCGAGGGCACTATAGCCAGGCGCCGGTCTTACGCCGAGTTGGTTTCATATCTCACCCCGCCCATTGAAAACGCAGGTTTATATAAAGAGCTTGCCGCGATGAAAGAGTTGTTGATGGCCTATCGTCAGGCTAAGAGCGAAGCCGAGCGCGAGCAGTTATACGAAGCGATAGAAGAGAAGGCCGAGTTACTCAACCTTTGATCGAAGAAGGTTGCCTTTTCACAAATCCGCAATATATCATTGCCGGTGCGATTGGGCCATAAGGTGAATTACAGATGCTCGACCCCGGCGCAGTTTTGCAGAATCGTTATGAGATAACACGCCTGCTGGCACAGGGCGGCATGGGCGCAGTTTATCTTGCAAGGGACCGGCGGCTCGGCAGCACTATTGCTTTGAAAGAGACCTTCTTCGGCGATGATGACCGCCTCCTCAAAGCGTTCGAGCGCGAAGCGCGTCTGCTCGCCAATCTGCGTCATGCTGCGTTGCCGAAGGTGATGGACCATTTCGCCGAAGGCAAGGGCCAGTTCCT
>JAKEHD010000645.1 GCA_022615215.1 Blastocatellia bacterium | reverse complement strand
GGCGCACTCCAAATATGATTCCGCGATGAAAAAGTTTCATTTCATCCCGCGCGCAGTATAGCTGACGGTTACTACCTGCCGTTAGCGGGCGGGCCGTTGTCCCACCAGTACATCTTTTCAAGCTTCCTCTGCGCGGGCCATATCTGATTCAGTGTGTCGCCCTCGAAAAGTTCGCCGTTCTTCATAACATAGCGAATCGTGTCCGTGTTGCGGATGTTTTCGAGAGGGTTCTTGTCCATCACTATCAGGTCGGCCATCTTGCCCGCTTCGAGCGAGCCAACATCTTTCTGCAAGCCTATCGCTTCGGCCCCGAATATGGTCGCGCACTTCAGGGCTTCGTGCGTCGTCATGCCGCCCGATTGCAAGGCCCAAATCTCCCAGTGACAGCCAAGTCCCTGCATCTGGCCGTGCCCGCCCAGGCATACTCGCCCGCCCGCGCGAACTATCTCCGCGCACCCGCGCGCGATTCCTTCGTGGCCGTACTCTTCCGGCATGAACCACTGAGGCCGTCGCTTCACCATCGAATCCAACAACTCGTGAGGGATGAAACGGCGCAACTTCTGATTGCCGTGCACGTCGGTGTTCTCGAAGAAATAGTTCTCCGTCCACGGCGCTCCATAAGCCACAAGTATGGTCGGAGTGTAGAACGTCCTGGTCTTTGCTACGTACTGCGCTATGTCTTTGTAGAGAGGCTGAAGCGGCAGCGCGTGCTCGTTGCCTGAATATCCATCGGCCATCTGCGATAGGTCGAGCTTCATATCGAGAGCGCCCTCGGTCGTTGGCGTGATGCCGAACTCCTTGCAGGCCATCGCAACCCACTGGCGCACTATGCGGTCGCCCGACACGTACTGTTTCAGAGTCGTTGTGTGATATGCCTCTTTGTACCGCTTGATGAAATCGCGCACGGCATCCTTATCGGTCAGGCCCGACGCTGAAAAGACGCCCGGTCCCGTCGAATAGACTCGCGGCCCGATGATGTCGCCCGTCTCAACGAGGTCCGTGTATGCGAAGACATCGTTGGTCGCGCTCTGCGGGTCGCGCGTGGTCGTGACCCCGTAAGCGAGGTTTGCGAGATATTGCCAGACCTGTGTTTGATGAACGCCGCGAGGCGGCCACATGTGCGCATGCACGTCTACGAATCCGGGCATTATGGTCTTGCCCGTAACGTCTATGACCTTTGCTCCCGCAGGTATCTGCACTCTGCCTTTCGATCCGAGCGCCGCGATGCGATTATCCGTTATGACTATATCGCCTCGCTCTATCACTTCATCGCCCTTCATGGTGATGATGCGCGCGCCGCTCAAAACGACGGTGCCTTTCGGGCGGGCGCGCGGCGCTTCGATCACAATGTCGCTCGTTTCTGCTTTTTCTGCCGTCACGTCCTGGCGATAAAACTTCGCGCCCCAGGACCATGTGACCCATTTGCCGTCGGCGGACCACGCGATATAATCGCCTCCTTCGGCGCTCATCTTCTTGACGGGGACCGAGGAAGGACCGCCGCCCGCTATGCTCACCTTGACGGTCTCTTTGCCCGCTTTGGGGACTCGGACCAGATAATGTTTGTTCTGAAGATCGACGAAAGCGCGCGCTCCGTCGGGCGACAATTTGATGGTCCCGGCATTCGGAGGAAAAGGTCCGGGGGCCGTTCCTGTGACCTGAAGGTGTGTGCGACGGTCGAGGCCGTCCAAACGGATTGAAACCAGCCCTCTGTTAGTCGAGACATACACCCGGCTCGCGTCGTTTGTGAAATGCGGAGAGTTGCCGCCCTGCGCCGGCCCTATCAAAGTCGAGTCGCCGCCCGATGCGGGAATCCACCGGAGGTCGAGGCCGGTGTTTCCGAAGCCGCCGGTTATCTCTCCCTGTTGTTGATAGATGCCATCGTCGAAGACGTCCGTGTGCTGCTCTCTCAGGTCCGAGAAAAGCTGGTCGTCGGTCGCGCCCGATATGAAGACTATCTTCGAGCCGTCGGGAGAATAAACAGGGTAAGAATAATATGCGCTCCGCCGCGTGAGTTGAACGGGCTCGGAACCGCCATCGGCCGAGGTGCGATAAATGTGTCCGCCTGCGCTCGACCATGTGACATAAGCGACCTGGCGTCCGTCAGGCGACCACGCGGGCATGAACTCGCCCGATGTTGAACTGGTCAATCTTCGGGGCGTGCCCGAAGGCAGGTCCATTATCCAGAGCTTGTTGAGCGAACTGAAGACTATGCGCTTTCCATCGGGCGACATCGCGGGCCAGCGTATAAGGCGCGCGCGCAGGGTCGCCGAATCGTCTACGCGGTCTTCGAAGTAGAGGCGGTCGGCTATCTCGGCTTCGACCTTAGCGGTGAAAGGGATGACGGTCGCTTTGCCGGTCGCAAAATCGACTCGCTGAATCTTTCCGCCTATAGGAACGATGAGCGATTTGCCGTCGGGCATGAATGCGTAACCGGGGAATGTGTCGCGTGTGGCGCGCGATTCCTGATCGTCGCGCGTTACAGGATAGGCGAGCCATCGCTCTTCGCTCGTTTCAATATCCCTCACTCTGAGCGCGGTGCCCGTCTCATAGCGAGTGGCATAGACTAGATTCTTGCCGTCGGGCGAAAGCACTGGGCGCATCGCGCTTCCCCTCGCATTCGTTATGGTGTCGGATTCGCTTGTCTCGCGGTCGAAGCGGACGATCTGCCAGATAGGGAATCGCGCGTTGTAATTGAAAGCCCCGTTGCGCACGGCGTAATAGACGAATCGTCCGTCGGGCGAGGCCACCGCGCCGCATTTGTTTTGTTGCGGAGCGGAAGGCTGGCCCGAACCGGGTTGCGGAGGAGGCGGAGGAGGCGGGCCTATCGACACTCCTGAGCCTCCTTCCCGGTGATACATCCAGGGCGAGAAGGTGCCGATTCCGCCTCCGCTCTTCGATGCGATGACATACTGGCCGTCGGGCGTCCAGGAAGGCGACAGGAATGATTGATTGCGCCCTTTCGTCAAGGCTTTGGGGTTCGAGCCGTCGGCGTCCGAAAGCCATATATTTTCAGCGCCGCTGCGGTCGCTCAGGAATGCTATATGTTTGCCGTCGGGCGAAAATTTGGGCTGGCTCTCGAAAGAGATGTCGCCGATTATGCGTTTCGCTTCGCCCCCTGTCGCGGGTAAGGTGTATATGTCGCCGAGCAGGTCGAAGACTATAGTCTTTCCGTCGGGCGATACATCGAGCGACATCCATGTGCCCTCGTCGGTCGTGAACTCGATTTTGCCGGTCGCCTTGAGCGGCAAGGTCTCTTCTTTCTTCTCTTTTTTGTCTTCGTCTTTCTTCTCGTCCTGAGCAAAGCCGGCGAGCGGCACCGAGACGAGAAGCATCATCAATAGAGCCATAGAAGCTCGCACATGCATCCACACTTTCATGATCTCCCCTCCTTGAAATTAATCCGAATCGAACAGATCGCCACTGCTGAAAGAGAAAAACTATAGAACAATTTCAGGCATAATTCTACCGTCAGCTATCAGCCATCAGCTATCAGCCAT
>JAKEHD010000644.1 GCA_022615215.1 Blastocatellia bacterium | reverse complement strand
TCACGCCCGGCCTCGCTTTGGCGAAGATGCCGAATCTCTCTTCGCGGATGCCCGCTTTGACGCCGGCCAGGAATTGCGCTTTGCGTGATTGCTCCACCTCGCTGAAGTTCGTTTTTGGAATGTGATTCCATTCCGCCTCAAGCGTGAGGTGGCGGTTGAAGTTGTAGCCGAACCTCGCGCCTATGCCGCCATAAGACCGATCGAACTCCTGGAAGCGAATGGTTCCGATAGGAGTCGTGGCGATTGATTCTAACGAACTCAGATTGACGAGGGTAAGCTGCCCGCCGATTTCAAAAGTGTACTCCTCCATCTCTCGTTGCTGCGCAAATGCTACTTGAGCGGCCAGCATAAGATTCAAGATCAAGACCGACCGAAATGTTACTCGCCTCATTTTATGACGGCTCCTTATGGTTCTGCTGCGGCTGATGCCGCTTGTAATGCAGAGCAACCTTTATGCCCGATTGGAGACGCTTGAAAAACGGTCGCAAAGAGATTGCTGCCCGCGGGCGGGATGCCATTTTGCGCCGACAGTTGGCGGGAAAACATGGCAGAGGGATAACCGCGATGACCGCTCTATTCACATTGACATCAGGTGAGGCGGAGCCTTATAGATGATCGAATAACATTTTCTTGAGGAGATGACACATGGCAGATAAGAAACAGGCCTCGAAGAAGAAAACGTCAAAACAGGAAGCAGGCCCGCAAGCGAGCCGCCCTTACATGCCGGGCTACGGTGTCCCAAAAGACAAGAAGGGGCTGCTTCCCTGGTCTCACGTGAGCGAGCGAATGAATGAGGCCATGCACTATTGGGTAAGCACTGTCGACCCCGAAGGTCGGCCGCACTCGACGCCTGTCGATGGATTGTGGATCGATGACCGTCTGTATTTCGGCGGAAGCCCAAAGACCCGTCGCAGCCGTAACCTTGCGGAGAATCCGGCCATGTGCATCAACCTGGGAAATGCTCTCGATGTAGTCATTCTGCATGGCGAAGCGCATGAGTTGAGCGCGCCCGACAGCGCGTTGGTCGCTCGCTTGATAGAAGCCTCAAACAAAAAGTACGGCTACGCGCCGAGGCCGGAGGATTTCGGGAAAGGCGGAGTCTATGTCTTCCGCCCGCGAAAGGTTCTGGCCTGGAAGCAGTTTCCCAAAGATGCCACGCGCTGGCATTTCGAGGACGGCGACTGAGGCGGACGGAAGCTGCATACCGCAAGTGCTGAAATCGGGAAAAAACGATCCCAAAAACGGACATCGAAAGAGCATGGCGTGATCTCAGGCTTGTTAATAACCTCAATTATTATTATATTTAGCTGTCTTAACACAATGGCACGCCAATAGATTGAATCTTGAAGAATATTCTTCGAAGAGGCTTCGAGGATGCCCGGTAAAATTCGGAGGTAGAGAGATGGAAAGGCTTCTACAGAATCTGCGTTACAGCGTTCGCATGCTGCGCAAGAATCCCGGTTTCACTGTCGTTGCTGTTCTGACACTCGCATTAGGCATCGGCGCGAACACGGCTATCTTCAGCGTGATCGATGCGGTGCTGTTGCGCCCATTGCCATTCAAAGAATCGGAGCGACTCGTCGCCGTCTGGTCTACTACGGAGCGGGATCCGCAGTCGAAGCCACACGTCTCTTTTCCTGATCTTGCAGACTGGCGCGCGCAAAGCCGTAGCTTCGAGAGCCTCAGCGGATGGTTCATCTATGAATTTACATTGACCGGCAGCGGAGAGCCTGTGCGAGCGAAGGGAGCGGGCGTCGATGGCGACCTGCTCGCGTTGCTCGCCGTAGCGCCTGAGCTTGGCCGCACCTTTCGCCCGGAAGACGATCACGTCGTAGTGCTCGGCCATAGTTTATGGCAACGCCGATTCAACTCCGATACGAGCATCGTGGACCGAAACATCACGCTCAACGGCGAGAGCTATACGGTAGTGGGCGTGATGCCGCAGGGATTTCGATTTCCCATCGAAGCCGACCCCGTAGACCTCTGGGCGACCTGGGACTATGCGAAACACCCAGGCCCCGCGCAGAAGCGCGATGCACGATTGTTCGAAGTCATAGGACGACTCCGCCCCTCAGTCACTCTCGTGCAGGCGCAGGCGGAACTCGATGGCATCGCCGCCGCCCTGCGTGAGCGATACCCCGATACCAACGAAGACATAGGCGCGCGTATCATTCCGGCGGCGGAAAACCTCGTGGGAGTTTACAGACGTGCGCTGCTCGTGCTATTCGGCGCGGTCGCCTTCGTGCTGTTGATCGCATGCGTGAATGTAGCGAACCTCTTGCTGGCGAAAGCATCAGGGCGACGGCGCGAGATGGCCGTGCGAGCGGCGCTCGGCGCGAGCCGCAGTTCGCTGACTCTTCAATTATTGACCGAGAGTCTGCTGCTCGCGCTTGCGGGCGGCGCGCTGGGCTGCCTGATAGCGATGTGGGGCGTTGATGCGCTCATCGCGCTCAATCCCGATTATTTGCCGGGCGCGAACCGTATAGGCGTGGACGGCCGCGTGCTTACGTTTACGCTGCTCGCATCGCTTGCGACGGGCGTGCTCTTCGGGCTGGCTCCCGCGTGGCACGCTTCCAAAATCGATTTGACGACTGCGCTCAAGGACAGCGACCGTACTGTTACCGAAGGCGCAGGTCGCCGCCGACTGCGCAGCACGCTGGTCATAGTCGAAGTCGCGCTCTCGATGGCGCTGCTTGCGGGCGCGGCCCTGCTCATAAACAGCTTTTGGCGTCTGCGCCAGGTCGATCCGGGATTCGATTCGCGCAACGTCCTCACATTCAGACTGAGTCTGCCTTATGAAAAATACGACGCCCCGCAGTCAGGCGAATTTTTCCGGCAACTGCAAACGCGATTGCAAGCCCAGTCAGGTGTGCGCGCGGCCAGTACCATTTTCCCTCTGCCTTTGAACGGCGACCCTGTATTCGACAGTCTCGACGCGAGCTTCGACATGAGGCTCGACATCGAAGGCCGCCCCGTGCGCGCAAGCGAGCGTCCTCGCGTAGATGGCCGGACGGTTCAGCCCGATTATTATCGAGCAATGGGAATCCGGCTCGCGGGTGGCCGTGATTTCAATGAACGCGACGATGCCCAGGCGACGAAAGTAGCGATCATAAACGAGACGCTCGCGCGACTCCATTTTCCAGGCGAAGACCCGATTGGAAAACGCATCAGATTGAATTCGGTGTTCGTTCAGGGCGAGCCGCCTCTGCGCGAGATAGTCGGCATCGTGGGCGATGTCAAGCATCACAATCTGAGCATGGAGACGAGGCCGGAGGTCTATGTGCCTCTCGCGCAAGACCCCTTTCAGGAATTCTTCGTCGTGATGAAGGCCGAGAGCGACCCGCACCGTTTCGTCGGCGCGATACGCAGTGAGGTGCAGGCGCTCGACAGGGATTTGCCGATTTACGACGTGCATGCGCTCGACGAACGGCTCGGAGCCGCGACCGCGCAGGAACGTTTCACCACCGTGTTGATAGCCATCTTTGCCGCCCTCGCTCTGGCGCTTACGGCCGTCGGTCTCTATAGCGTGATGTCCTACACGGTCGCGCAGCGCACGCACGAGATAGGCATACGGCAGGCGTTAGGCGCGCAGGCGCGCGATGTGTTGAAGCTCGTGATCGGGCAGGGAGCGGCGCTTGTATCGATAGGGGCAGTGATCGGTTTAATCGCATCATTCGCGCTGACGCGATCTATAGAGAGCCTGCTTTTCGGCGTGAGCGCGACCGACCCAATGACGTTCGCCCTGGTCACGCTGCTGCTTGCGGGAGTGGCGCTCGCTGCCCTGTACATCCCTGCGCGCCGCGCGACGCGGGTTGACCCGGTGGTCGCCCTGAGAGATCAGTAGAAAAGGGTTTCGAGGAAAGCAGGCAATCAACTCGGTGTTATTAAAATTTCTTCGCCTGGCCCCTGATCAGTAGAGTGAGACTATAAATGACAAACTGATGCTATAATCCTTCGCATGGAGTTCGAATGGGATCCGAAGAAGGCCGCTGATAACATCGAAAAGCATGGTGTCTCATTTCCTGAAGCATCGACTGTCTTCGGTGATCCTCTGGCTCTTACCATCGACGACCCGGACCATTCGATTGTTGAATTTCGTTTTTTGACCATCGGCATGTCGAGGCAACAACGGCTTATCATTGTAGTTCACACTGAGAGAGAAAGTCGAACTCGCATCATCTCAGCCCGTGAGCCGACTCGCCGGGAGAGGAATCAATATGAATCAGGAGAATAAACCGGAAGAAGAGATGCGCGCCGAATATGATTTCAGCGGAGGCGTGAGAGGAAAATACTATGAGCAATACATGAAAGGAACGAATGTGGTATTGCTCGACCCGGACGTGGCGGAAGTCTTTCGAGATTCCGATTCGGTCAACCAGGCATTGCGATTATTGGTCGACATCGCGAAGAACCAGGTTGGCCGGTCCTCTCAAAGAGAGTAAAGTATTTCATGCCCACAGCTATGACCTGATAGAGAATCAATCAGTGCGCCGTGAATGCGATGCAGGCAAGGCAGGCGCACTTCTCATGCATTCAATCGCTCGCCACACACCCTGCAATGCGACCGTCGCCTGGCGTTCAGCGCGCGGCAGGCGGCGCATTTATAGTACATGGCGCGCGTGAAGAGACGCGTAACTATCGCGCTCAGGATCAAAATCCCGCCAAGCACGGCTATCGTAGTGAGCGTGTCGCTGAAAGATTTCATACCTGTTTGCTTGCCTTGCGCCCCTTTTCAGTCAGCGCGTAGAAGTCGCTGCCTCGCTCTTCGAGATAGCCTTCCCGCACAAGTTCCGCCACCGAGTCTATGACCTGTCGGCGCGCTGCGGGGTCGTTGCCTCCGGCTTCGAATAAAGCGTGCAGGTCGAGCGCGTCGCTCTTCATCTCAGAAAATATTTTCAAGACTTGCCGCATCGATTCGTTCATGATCTGTCCCCCTTTTCATGCTTTTTGAATACTAGCATTTTGAACGATTCGATCAAAATGCGCGAATCCGGTCACGGTAGCCTGTTTAACAATCGGAGGTGAGAAGATGCTTTTTATCAATATATCAAATATCACTGATAAGTTGTTCGAAGAAGTGTCAGAAACTTGGCCGGAGGCACGCCGATTGCCGGTGTTGAGGAAGCACATCAGGAAGCTTGGACGTGTCACCTCCACCGGTAGTTAAAATTGGGTTTGTTAGAGAGAGATTGAAAGTGGAAACGATCAATTTACAAAGCGTGATAGGTCTCACGATACAGAGCGCGGGGATAATCCTCGTGACGGCGTTGTCGCTCTTTATGACGCGCTCGATCAGGCGCACGGCCCTTGATTACTGGTCTGCGGCCTGGGTATGCCTGGCCCTGTCGCTCACGGCCCTTTCGGTCGCCTTCCGGGTGCCCCCTCTGAAAGAAAGCCTCTTCTCCGTATATCTTTTCGGTGAATATGCTTTCGGCTATCTGTTCATAGCCGGTTGCCGCAACTATTCGACCGGCGCGCGTTTGACCGGGCGACACCTCTACTGGCTCATACTCGGCGTGCTGGTTGCAGTAGCTTTGCCGCAAATATCGGACAATTTCAACCTGCTTTTTATTCCGCACGCAGCGGTCCTCGCGTCACTGTTCGCCATAGCGTTTTACGCGCTGAAACCGGCGCGTCTTCGAGCGAATCCGGGACCGGGGCTGCGCGTCATGTCTGTGGCTCTGGTGTTGCTCACGCTAGACTTTTTGCATTACGTCCCGATAATGGCTTATGCGGAATTGACCAATCAGCCGGACCTTCCATATCTGAGATACACCTCTATTTACGATTTGATCCTTGAGATACTGCTTGGGTTCGGAACGCTTATGGTCGTCATGGACGATGTGCGCCTGGAAGTGGAGGATGCGAACCGTGAATTGATCGCCGCGCGCGACCGACTCGAAAAACTCGCGCGCATGGACCCGCTGACCGAAGCTCTCAATCGACACGGTTTCTACTCGCTCGTGAAAAGAAACGACCCCGACCGTAAGGGCCGAACGTCCGGGTGTGTGGTGGTCCTCGATATTGACGATCTGAAACCCATAAACGACTTGCTGGGGCACGCGGTGGGCGATGCCGCAATCCGCGCGGTGGCGAGCGGAATTCGCTCTGTGATTCGCGCAGACGATCTGCTCTTTCGCTGGGGAGGCGATGAGTTCCTGATCGTTATGTTCAACGTGGCGGAGTTCGAAGTGCGAAAGCGGATAAACCATCTCGATAACGTTTTGGCCGACACCATAATACCGGACCTGCCCTCGCCGATCACCGTGATAGTTTCGCACGGCACAGCCTCTTTTAACGACCTGACCGAGATCGAAAGCGCGATCGAGCGGGCCGACGGCGCTATGTATGCTCGCAAAGAAGTCCGCAAGAAAGGGCAACGACGCGAGACCGGATCGCTCTTAGCCGCGAGAGATTGACAGCCGTCAGCTATCAGCTATCAGCCGTCAGCTTTCAGTCTTCAGTCCTCAGCTATCAGCCGTCAGCTTTCAGTCTTCAGTCCTCAGCTATCAGCCGTCAGCTTTCAGATTAAGAGTATTACTGAGGCGATGAGCGCGATTGCCAGCATTCCTGATGTGGTTTGAATCGTTATCTGTTTTTGTACCGATGACATCAATCCCGCCAGTGTCTTGCTTGCTTCTTCGGCTAACACATTTGCCTTTCCGAGTTCCGAATCGCTGACATATCCGAGCCTCTTTGAGAGATGAAGAAAATATCTCGTTTCAGCGAGT
>JAKEHD010000643.1 GCA_022615215.1 Blastocatellia bacterium | reverse complement strand
TCAGGCGTGCTCACAGACCATGTGAGCAATCAGGGAGGCACGCCCGGAGCAGGCAAAGCCCCGCTGCCGAGTGTGCGCCGTCGCCCCGTTGTACGTGCAGGCGAGCAATCCTCTGGCTACGAAACTACGCTCACTGATATAAAAAGCAAGATCAACGCTCAGATCGCCGCCGGTCAATTGCCTGACCGGGCGCTTATGCGCGAATTTCGCAGACTTCAAGCGGAGGCGCAATGTGTTATCTGTGGTCAATCCTCCGGCCCCTGACTACGGACCACTGACAACGGACAAAAAGGATGACGGACTATGGACGATCTATTTCGGGACTTGCGATATGGAGTGCGTTCGATCTTTAAAAATTTCGGACTCACCTTGATAGTGATTTCGATGCTCGCGCTCGGCATAGGAGCGAACACCGCGATATTCAGCGTCATTCATGCTCTCTTGCTGCGCCCGCTGCCCTTTCGAGAGGCCGAACGGCTCGTGCGCATAACGGGACATTTCAACAAGCTTGACGTGAAGGATGCCGGTATATCGGTGCCGGAACTCTTCGATTACCGCGACTCAGGTTTATTTGAAGAGATATCGGGCCTCTATCCGATAAACGCCAACCTCACAGGGAGCGATCAACCGGAACGTGTCGAAACCTTGCTCGTAGATGTCAACTACTTTTCCATGCTCGGAGTCAACGCTCAACTCGGCCGCGTCTTTCAAGCCCAGGATTATCATCCGGGCATCTCAGAAGCGGCCATCATCAGCGACGGGTTATGGCGGCGGCGCTTAGGAGCAGACCCGAATGTGATAGGCAAAAAAATAAGGCTCGATGAAGACCTCTTCATAGTCATAGGCGTTGCGCCTCGCGGCTTTCGCCATCCCGGCCGTACATTGCAGACCGAAGTCGAGCTATGGGCTCCTTCCGGGTGGATAGCGCCGCCCTTCGGAGAGCCTTCGCGCAGGGAATACTTCATGCCGGGCGCGATTGCTCGGCTCAAACCCGATGTGACGGTCGCATCGGCTCAGGCGCGAATCGACGGCCTCGCACAGGCGTTCAGAGAGAAATATCCTGACGATTATCCCGTTAAACAGGGGTGGGTTCCGCAGATCTTATGGCTGCAAGATGACCTTGCGGGCGATATACGTCCGACCTTGCTCCTGCTTCTGACCGCCGTCGGTCTCGTACTCCTGATAGCCTGCGCGAATGTAGCGAACCTCCTGCTTGCGCGAGCATCTTCGCGTCAACGCGAGATCGCCATCCGATGTGCCCTCGGCGCAAGCCGCGCGCGAATCATAAGACAGTTGATGACCGAAAGCCTTTTGCTTGCGCTGACAGGCGGCGGCGCGGGAATACTTCTTGCGCTATGGGGCACGGACTTACTGGTGAAACTGAGTCCGGCAAATACTGCGCGCCTCGATGAAATCGGCCTCAACTATTCAGTGCTCGCTTTTACTTTTCTGATATCGGTTGTGGTAGGGATACTATTCGGGCTGGTCCCTGCGCTCAATTCCTCGAAACCGAATCTACAGGAGACGCTCAAGGATGCCTCGCTCACCGCGACGGGCGGCGCGAGGCGCGAGCGTGTGCGCGCCCTTATGGTCGTCTCTCAGGTGACGCTTGCGTTGATGCTTATGATCTCGGCAGCCCTCTTGATACGCAGCTTCCGACAATTGCAGAATGTGGATACGGGATTCGATTCGCAGAACGTCGTGACCGCAGGTCTCTGGCTCCCTCTGCCGAACGAGAGAGAGACCGGTCCATACTTTCAGAGTTCGCGTCGCGTAGACTTTTATCAGCGAGCGCTCGAACGCCTGGAATCGCTTCCGGGAGTCGAGAAGGCGGGCGGCGTGCGACCTCTGCCGCTAGGCGAGACTCCGTTCCTGAGCGCCTTCACGATAGAGGGGCGAACGACGGAGCCAGGAGAAAGTATTTCGGCTCAAGCCCTTCTGTCAACGCCCGGCTATTTTGAAACCATGAAGATAGCTCTCTTGAGCGGGCGGGCGTTCACGCAACAGGACGGCATGGAATCGCCCGGCGTGGCGGTCATAAATCAAACGCTTGCAAAACGATTTTTCCCTGACGAAGACCCTATCGGGAAACGCATCAAATTCGGCGAGGCACAATCGCGCGCACCCTGGCTGAGTGTGATCGGCATAGTCGCAGACGTGAAGATGGAAGGCATCGAGCTTGAAATCAGGCCGCAGATATACCGTTCGGTATTTCAATCCCCCGGCGCTTCACTTTCGCTCGTCATCCGCACGACATCAGGTCCGGGCGCGCTGCCCGAAGCCATAAGGCGCGAGGTGCAGGCCGTAGACCCTGACATGCCCGTATTCGCAATTCGCACGATGGATGATTTGATGTCTGCGGCAACCGGCCGAAGGCGTTTCGCTATGATCCTGCTCGGAGCATTCGCCGTAATAGCCTTGATGCTCGCGGCTGTAGGAATTTATGGGGTCGTCTCTTACACAGTGAGCCAGCGCACGCAAGAGATAGGCATCCGCATCGCGCTCGGCGCGCAGCAAGCGGACGTATTGAAGATGGTGATTGGGCAGGGAATGAAATACATACTCGTGGGCGTGGCGGCGGGACTAGCAGCCGCTTTCGCTCTGACACATTTGATGGAGAGTTTCCTTTTCGGCGTGAGCGCGACAGACCCTCTGACGTTTACGGGAGTCACATTGCTAATGGTGAGCGCGGCCCTGCTTGCTTGTTATGTTCCCGCGCGGCGGGCGACGCGCGTTGATCCTATGGTGGCGCTTCGCTATGAATGATGTATACTGCGCGCGGCAGCAAATGAAAGTTTTGAATAGAGATACCATCGGCTTTAGCCGCATGGAATTTCAGTTTTTGCCTAACAAACGGTCTGCACGCCCCAAGATACCATCGGCTTCAGCCGCATGGAGTCTCAGTTTTTGCCTAACAAGCGGCTTGCAACCCAAGATACCATCGGCTTTAGCCGCATGGAGTCTCAATTTTTGCCTAACTTCCGGCACATCCAAAGCGCCGCCAGAAGAAAG
>JAKEHD010000108.1 GCA_022615215.1 Blastocatellia bacterium | reverse complement strand
TACAAGCGATCCCAATATATTGGGCCTCATCGGAGTTTTGAGAAGACTTCTGTGCCAGATCACAAAGAAGTTGCTAAAGGAACACTGCGAGCGATAATTCGTGAAGTTGGTTTGACGGTTGACGAGTTCAAAGACCTGCTCTGATCGAGAGTGCGCGCGTGGATTCGTTTCATAGTAATGTAGGTGCAGAAGTGAAGTTGACTATTGAGTGCTTGCAATGAGATGGGCATCCGGGGTAATAAACTGTTATGGACACCTTTGATTTCAGAATACCAGGGCTGCCGAAAATTTCGCTCTGCCTGGCATCCGTGCTCGGCTTATACGCCCTGGCGCTGCCTCAAAACGATTCTTACCTGCCGAATCCGAAATTGACTCCCGGCGATGCTCTCGATGTCACTAAGGACGATCTATGTAATTCCGGGCATGAAAGATTGGACCGTAAAGTCCCCGTCGCGGTCAAACGTCAGGTATTCGACAGCTACGGGATCAGTCCGACTATGATGGGATATAATGTAGATCATTTGATACCGGAGAAACTGGGCGGTTCGAATTCTATCAGGAATCTCTGGCCTCAGCCGCTTTCGGGCAAGTGGAACCATAGTAGAAAAAACAGGCTTGAACAGAGACTGTATGAAATGGTTTGCAAAGGGGCTATCGATCTCAAACAGGCCCAGCGGGAGATAGCCGCCGATTGGGTGAAGGCGTACCGAAAGCATATCGGCGATTCTGAATAGAGAAAATCGAGCAAGGGCGCGGAGATCAACAGCAGGCTTTGAAATAATCCTGCATCAACCTGATCCCTTCAAAGCCCGGAAGAGTGCTGATCTTCACATCGATCTCTCGTACAAGCTCCTTTCCGAATTCGGCGGGAAAGAGAGTTGAAAAGAGCCTGTCGACTTCCGAGTTGCTTTTGACTCCCGCTCCGACCGGACGCCAGTTGAACTCCACGACCTTCCTCGCCAGGAGCCGGTTTGCCGAAGAGAGTTCCAGTTGCTCTTTCGCATTATTGAAGTACCAGGCGAAATGGCGGCGCTCCTGCTTCGCTATACGTTCGCAGAGAACTTTGAGAATGGGGTTCTGAGTGGCCTCCTTCAATCGCTCGTATCCGCGCAGAGTTGTCATCTCTTGAATGGCCCCGAAGACCAGATAGACCGAAGGGAACTGATTGGAGAAGACCCGCGAAAGGAGCGGGCCGAAAAATCTCTCAAGCCATTCATTAAGCCTCGCCCGTCGATTGATCGTTTCGACACGGTCCTCTGCGAGAGGGTATCCGCATTGGCCCAGCAATTTCGCAAGCGCCTGCCCGTGATGGAATTCTTCATAAGCCCAGGTTATGAGAAACGCAGTTACAGCGGGCCGCGACGCAATGGTCATCTTCAGCAGCGTTCCCAGATAACGAATGGTCTGGCTCTCGATGTCAGAGAAGTAGGTCAGCACGAATCGCTCATCCTCGCTCAGCCCGGCCGATTTCGCTTCATTCCAGTCGAGGTCGTCCATCTCGATTTTATCCGAATGAGATATATTTTTGAATTCTTGTGCGCTCATGTTGCAATCCTTCGATACGCCGGGAGTAAAGGACGAATGAAAGGGCCTCCCGGCTGATTTTCTGTTTTCCCATTCTCCATCATTTTGCCGCTCGATAAAGAGCGATTCCCTACCACGCCAAGAAAAGGCAAGATTACTATCACAGCTAAAACAATACGTCAAATACGATACCAGAGGGGCAAGCGGTTTGCGCTCCTTCGCAAAGACTTCTATTTGCCAGGCGTCATAGGTTTCCGGTTTTCGATAAGCCGGAAGGGAAGCTCAAGAGATCAAAGCAGTAGAAGAGAGCCTTATGATCGCCGAATATGAGACTATATGTGGGACTTTAGCTTGAATCGAGCTTATAAACGAAAAGGCGAGTCGTCTAACCCGCCTTCGTGCTTGAATTATGTATGGCCCCTGAAGGATTCGAACCTACAACCAAAGGATTATGAGTCCTCTGCTCTACCGTTGAGCTAAGGGGCCAATCACCTTATCAAGAAATATTCAGGAGAGAGCCATTTGCTTCGATCTCCCAATCTTAAAAACATCACGCGACCGAGAGAATTTATCACGAAATCTTCGTGCAAGCCAAGAGCCTTTTTGCTCCATTGCGGAAAGCGAAGGCCATCGCGGGGCGCAGGCTTTTGATCCCCATCCTTTTCAGGTTGTTTCATTCGCTCAAACAATTCTGTGGCCGGCTTCGCCGAGACGAATATCAGGAATATCGTCAGAAAGAATTTGAAATTGTCCTGTGCGGCTAACCCTATACACAGATCATCAACTGAATTTCTTTGCCATCGTTCTTCCCTCGCTCGCCTGTCATTGCGTGATTTCTACGGCCAGTGTGACCGTAGCGCGCACTTCTATAGTGCCCGGCGTTTTGATCTTGATTCGATTCATCGCCGTTACTCCTTTCTTCAGTCAGAGTGATCAGCTTATGCAATCGCTCTGATCTAAGCGTTCTCAGCCCGCCCCGAATCGAGCCAGGTATGCTGTACGACGATGGGCACATCGGATTCGATCAGACTGGCATAATCCGAATCGCGAGCGATAGGTTCGGGATCATTCAGTTCATCGAGGCGGACGCGAAGTGTGCGTAGCGCCGGGACTGTTACCCGGTAAGGACCGATAGGATCGCGGTCGTAATAGAAGATCGTGATTTCGACATGCGCATCCTGCTGTGAGGTGTTGAGCAGACAAACCGTTTCATGGTCGAGCCTTTGCGGTTCGGGTCCGTTGCTCCAACCATGTATATATCCTTCGGCAATCGCCCACCGCGTTCGTCCTGTAGTTTCACTCATCATAAGGCTCCCCCAAGCCGTCGCTCGAAGTCCGTCGCTGCGGTCATCAAGACCGTCCGTGACAGGGCTGAAACCGCCTTCTTTGGATGGCGGTCAAACTTACTTGCCGACTCGTCCTGCCCGTGTTGTATCCCGGCAATTCGTTTATGGCCTTGAGGCTGCGTGCCTGTCGTATTCGGCCGCGCTTTCTGCCGGAGCTCGCGAGGCCAGTCTCTTGGGACGACTCACGGCCGTGAGCGCGCCGAGCACCGTTCCGAAGAAGAACGTATGGGCGACGAGTCCATTCCACAGTTGGTCGACCTCGGTGAATTGCCGGAAGGCCGCCGGCGCGATGATCATAAAGTTGACTATCCACAGTGCCAGACCGAACAACCAGCCGTAAATCAGCATCGCTCTTGAGGAAGCATTGAGTTGCCCGGTCAGGCCGATCATCCCTACAAAGATCACTCCGTAGATGGCCGACAAGATCAAATGGATGATCAGACCTACCGCTCCTGCCGCGACGAATGAGTAATCCGGATCGAGGGCCCGTGTGCTCAGTCCCATCGAGCCGATCAATCGTAGCGGGTCGAGGAAGGATTTACCGAGCAACGCATTTATCATCATCTCTGCCATCGCAAAGATCAGTCCGGCAATGATTCCCAGGAGCATGCCGTGCATGAGAATGGCTTCTCTTGCGTTCGGTCTGTTTTCAGTGATCGTCGTTGTCATTTTCAGCCTCCTGCCGAACAGTTATTTATCGAGAGGGGTTTTCGACCGCCGGGCAGACCGAAGGTGACTTCGACGCCCCGGCTGGTCATTAGCGCAACGAACTCCTTCGAAGGAGTTCGTTGCGCTTCGGTGCGGGCCGCCTCCACAAGCCCGCATCAAAAGGTGTTTCGGTGGAACGACAGAGAAAAATATTGTCTATCGGTGAATATGCTCGGCACCCAGGTTGTGCCACTTACCTTCGATCTCTTCAGCGTCCGACCTTGAGCGAGTGACAACGCTCA
Source organism: Blastocatellia bacterium (assembly GCA_022615215.1). Classification (GTDB taxonomy): domain Bacteria; phylum Acidobacteriota; class Blastocatellia; order UBA7656; family UBA7656; genus JAKEHD01. Next base: position 1,539 of record JAKEHD010000108.1, on the reverse strand, counting down.
ACCAGATTCCACCTTCCCTGATGCCTCGCTCATAAAGCCTGGCCCGTTCTTCAGGAATGCGTGAACCGATCAACGCCCCTATCAGACCGCCCGCTACCCCGCCTGCTCCCGCGCCTGCCAATCCGGCTGCAAGCGGGCCTGCGACGACGAGCCCCAATCCCGGCAGAGTGACAGTCGTGCCAATGGCAAGGAGTGCGGCGGCCAGCGCGCCTACCGAAACGCCTATCCCGCCGCCGATGCCTGCGCCTTCAGCCGCCTTGGTGCCGAACTCGGTCTCTAACGCTTTATTGGCGGGAAAATATCTGGTCCGCGCTTCATCCGACATCAGTATGGTTATCTCATCTCTTGAGTAGCCGAGATCAAGCAGAACTTTATAAGCCTGTTCCGCGCTTTCCCTGTATTTGAACAGGGCAGACACTACAGGCGAATGTACAGGTTCCAACGCACTATAACTTGACATTTTTACCTCCTATGACTACAAAAATGTTTGCCAATCGAACAGTCATGGTTCTGGTATCGCAAATCCCGTTCCATTACTTGTCGCACGAGATCGGAAATGATCAAACCCAAGATTACGACCTCTTTTTCCATTGGCGGTGGATGTGGGCAGTGTTTATCGACTTCTGCATTATGACTACAGCAGCGAGGCATAAAAGCACACCCGCCAGCGCCGCTGTCATATCATTTTGCTCGTCCCATTCATCTCCCTGTATGCCCAGGCAAGCGGTTCCCAATTCGGGGCTGACTATCTGTGCGACCCAGGATTCGAGCAATTCATAAAATCCGCCGAGCGTCAGCACGACACAGACGGCAAGCAAAAAGATGCGCCAGCGGTTGGCTTCGATCTGCCGCGAGAGCATCTCGATCAAGGGATAACCGAGCAGCAGGCCGAAAGAGAAATGCGCGATACGGTCGAAGCGATTGCGGTTGAGCGAGGGTGCATCCTGAAGCCAGAACCCGACAGGGACTTTCGAGTAGGCATAGTGCGCGCCTATTGTATGCAATGTCAGAAAGAGGGTGATTAACACATAGGAGAGGTTGGAGAATGAAAACGCGCGATAGCTGGCAACCAGAACTCCGACGAAAACAAAGACCGAAAGATTCTCTAACACCAATCCGAGCGATCCAGCGGTGAAATGGCCAATGCCGACCACAAGAGCAAGTACCACACAATCAATACTTGAAGCAATCGGTTCTGCTCCAGGTTTTGAGCTTCGTTGTGTGTCGTTATTATCGCTTCCAACAAGAGCGCCAGGTTATCAACCCGGCACAATGTCTGTGATCAAGGAAGACTCTACTATTTGCTGGCCGGCCTTCAGGGAAGTGGCTTGCGCTCTTGGATTGAAAATATTTGCGCACAGGCCCTCTTCCCTGAGACCGAGCCAGTTTCGTTGATAGAGTCGAACTCTCACTGTTGACCGGGCGTCGGCGTGGCCGAAGCTATACTGCGCGCGGGATAAAATGAAAGTTTTTCCGGAGAGGAACGCATATTTGGAGTGCGCCGCCCTTTTTCTTTCTTCAAAGATTTCTTTCTTCTGG
>JAKEHD010000642.1 GCA_022615215.1 Blastocatellia bacterium | reverse complement strand
TAGAGATATTCGAGATAAATGGATCCAAACAAAACCATTCAATATTCCTGCTCGCCTCTGGAAAGAAACTTTAAGAGATACTTTTCAAGATATTGAAATGTACAAGCAGGCCGCAAAATCCAAAGTCAGAAAAGATATTTATCAACATACTAACTCAAAAGAGGAACGCAAAAGGCTTTTCGGTCTGCTTAAAACCGAAGACTGGCTACAGGATTCTTATCTGCATCGCAGAATGCGACACTACTTCAAGCACGGTAAAACCACTGTAAATAACCAGATCATACTCGACTCTCAATGCTACAAATGGTTTGAACATGGAGGTAAAGGTTGGATTGAAGTGACGGGTTTGATTCCTTATAAACGCATAGCGATTCCTTTGTCTTCAACCCAGAAAATAAAAGGAACGATAAGACTTATTATAAAATCGGATTGTGTAGAAGTGCATCATACAGTTGAGATTCCTGAAGTCAAGTCATGTGGCATCGGTGAAATAGGGTTGGATAGGGGCTATACAGAGGCATTTACCGATTCTGACGGGGAAAGACATGGAGAAGGCTTGGGCGAAGTCCTTTCAAAAGAGTCAGATTATCTTAAAAAGAAATATCAGAACAGAAACAAACTCCAAACTATAGCAGAAAAGAAACCTCATAAAGCGGACAATATTGAAAAGAACAATCTTGGGAGAAAGAAGCTGGAGGAAAGAAAAAGAATTCATAAAGAGCGTGTGAGGGATATAGTATCTAAAGCTGCACATACTGTAGTTGATAAAGCCGATACCATTATTCATGAGGACTTGAGTAAACCCATAAAATCCGATAAATCGAGAACAAAAGATCAAAAACGAAGATTATCGGGATGGGTAAGAGGCTTGATAGCCTACGCACTTATTTCAATATCTTATCGACGCGGTGCGTCGGTGCATAGCGTCAATGCGTCATATACGTCGCAAGTTTGCCATGTTTGCGGACGTTTCGGCGAGCGCAAGAATGGCAAACTTTACTGTGAATATTGCAGGGAGGAATATGACGATGACGTGAATGCAGCAAAGAACGTGAAAGCAAGAAATCGAGACCTTGAGATAAGTCTCTGGATGCCACACCTAGAGGTGAAGTCCATCTTGCTGAGACGTATCTTGCCAACGGTTGGGACTGCTCAACCAGGACTCCAGTTGCCTGCGGGTAAAACCGTATCATCAACGGAGAGCGAATTACCTGACTACTGTTTGATTACATAGAAAGGAACAGGCGAGACTTGGCTAATCAAGAGATTTATGACGCAATCGTCGTCGGCTCAGGGGCCACAGGCGGCTGGGCTGCAAAGGAGTTGACCGAAAAAGGCATGCGAGTGATCGTGCTCGAAGCCGGGCGCGAACTCGACCCCAGGAAAGATTTTAACGAGCACGCCTTTCCTTACGATGTCAGAGAGACGATGCCCGAAAGAAGGAAGTACATGAGCGAGCGCCAGAAGATTCAATCGCGCTGCTATGCGTGCAACGACTACGGCAATCACTTCTTCGTCGACGACACGGAAAATCCTTACACGACGCCCGATGGGAAACCTTTCCTATGGATCAGAGGCCGCCAGGTCGGGGGCCGCACGATCATGTGGGGCCGCCAGTCTTATCGTTTGAGCGATTACGAATTCAAGGCCGCGAGCCGCGACGGCTACGGCGAGGACTGGCCTATATCCTATAAAGACCTCGCCCCTTATTACGACCGCGTGGAGATGTTCGTCGGGATAAGCGGCTCCATCGAAAAAGTGCCCAATCTGCCCGACGGCAAATTCCTGCCTCCTATGAATATGACCTGCGGCGAATGGATGCTCAAGAAAGCGGTCGAAAAAACATGGAAAGACCGCCGCGTTATGATAGGTCGTTCGGCCATACTGACTCAGAATCACCAGGGGCGCGCGCGTTGCCATTACTGCGGCAATTGCGAGAGGGGTTGCAGCACCTCTTCTTATTTCAGCAGTCCCGGCTCCACGCTCCCCGCCGCAGCCAAAACGGGCCGCCTCACACTGCGCTCCAATGCCGTCGCAAGCCACATAATAGTCGACACGAACACGGGCAAGGCCAAAGGCGTGGCCTTCATAGACCGCGTAACCAAACAGGCGCATGAAGTATTCGGCCGCGTGGTCGTGCTCTGCGCTTCTACGATAGAATCGGCGCGCCTTATGCTAAACAGCGAATCTCGCCAGCATCCGAACGGGTTCGCAAACTCTTCAGGCATTCTGGGCCACTACCTTATGGACCATGCATTCTCAGTCAGCGTAGGCGGCGTGGTTCCCCCCGCTGCGAAGTTTCCTTACAACTACGACGACGGGCGGGCGAACGGCATATACATTCCAAAGTTCCGCAACATCAAAGAGCGACATCCGAAATTCATTCGCGGGTACGGCATACAGGGCAGTGTTCGGCGAGGGATGTTGCCCGTGCATTTGCAAATGATTCCGGGCTTCGGCTCGGAGATGAAGAAGCTGATTCGAGAGACCGAAGGCCCGCCTCCATTCGGGATGACGGCCTTCGGCGAGATGCTGCCGCGAAAAGAGAATCGCGTGACGGTAAACAAAGATGCCAAAGACGCCTGGGGCATACCCGTAGCCCACATCGAATGCACGCACTCTGATAACGAGCGCGAAATGGCTCGCGATGAAATCGAAACTCTCAGAGAGATGGCCCACGAAGCGGGGTTTGAAATCAGGTATCAAAACACGCGGCTCGCCCCTCCCGGTCTCTGCATACACGAAGTCGGAACCGCTCGCATGGGCGATGATCCGAAAACCTCCGTGCTGAACAAATTCAATCAGAGTTGGGACGTAAAGAACTTGTTTGTAACCGACGGCGCGTGCTTCACATCGCAGGGGTGTCAAAACCCGACGCTGACCATGATGGCCATAACGGCGCGGGCCTGCGAGTACATAATCGACGAGTACAAAAAGGGCAACCTTTAAACGAAGCGGACGGGAAGAAGGCAAAAGCGGATTCGGTACTTTTGCCTTTTGCCTTTTTCCTTGTCTGAGTCACTCCGCCTTTTTCAAAACAAAGTCCCCTTTGCGCGGTCCTGCCGCGACAGTCCATCCCTGATTCAATTCCAGCGTCCATCCGTCGCCTTTCAATGACCGCGCTGCAACATCGCCGGGAGCCGGAACACAAACCTTCGTGACCCGTCCATCTTCGCGCGCCATCAACGCCCCATTGGAAACTTCCAGAATCCCCCATTCGTCTGTGACCCTGAGCGTAGGATAGACCGTTCCCAGATCATCGAGCGGCACGAGGTTGTTGGGGTTGAACGAGTAGTTCACTTTGTCTGTCAGAGGCAGAGATAAAACGCGCCCCTCAACGAGCCGGGCGCGATAACCTGCGATGCGTTCGCGTCGCGCGTTATCGCGTTCCACTTCTGTCAATCGCAGCCCGTCGCCGTTATAGTTTTTCGCTCGCTCCTCGGCCGCCGCTTTCGGAACGGCGGGGAGTTTGATCGCGTGCGCTCTCCTCAGCAGTTCTCCGAGATCGTTCTGAGGTTTCAAACCTTTGCGCCAGTCTGTGCTCGAAGCGTCGAGCAGGATTCCATAAGCCGGGCCGGACACGTAAGCGAAAGAGCGCACAAAAGTGGGGCGGTTGCGCGCCTGCTCAAGCGAGACACATGCGCGCTCGGTCAGTTTCTCAATCGGTCCCGCGCCGAGCTTCAGGCCCGTATATTCGGCAAGCCCTTCGTTCATCTCAAGGGCGCGTTCGAGAGCGTCGGCCTTCGGAAAGAGCGACCTTCGGTAAGCGCGAAAGATGAGCGCATCCTCTATGGCACGCCGCCGCGCCTGCCGGTCGCTCTTCCATAAAGCTTCGCGGAGCGCGCGCCATTCCATCTGCAACCAGATTCGCCCTTCGAGAGAATCGAGATGATCATTCGAAGGATTCGCGGCCGGAAGCCCCAAATCATCCTGAATGCGATGAAAGCACTCGTGCAGCATAAGCCTCGCGCGGTCGCCTTCGTCTTCGGGCAGAGGCCAGACGATCATAGTCCACTTCACGCCCGCCCACACCACAGCCGTATTGGCGCAGTTCTCTTCATCGGGCAGACGCCCTGTGAAGACCTCGCCCTTTCGAGTCAGCAATCCTTTTTCATCGCTTTGATTCGCCACTAAATCGCGTGTTCGGGGATCGACGAAGAGCATAGGGCCGCAGAGCGCGACGCCCCACAGATTGCCTTTGTCACGCTCGCAAATAGCGCGGGCTTCTTGAAAATAGCGATGCGCCAGATCAGTATCGATCGATGAATCGCGCGCCGCCGTCGCGTGTTGAAACCTCACTCCGCATATCAGAAACAGAAGTCCGATTAGCAAGAAAAGATTTTTGATTCGCATAATTCCTCCTGATTACTGCTCAAACGTCCGGTCGATCCAAAGCGCCGCCGATGTCGGCGCACTCCAAATACGAGGTATTAGATTTGGAGTGCGGCGGCAATGACGCCGCTTTCGCTTATGTGAATGCATAATGGAAAGAACGAAGGGCAGCGCGATCCGAGAGTCTATCTCTAAACCTCGATTCCGCTCTCAATCAACCGTTTCGCCTGCGGCGAGTTTGACCGTGAACCTGAGTTCATACGCTCGGCCCGGCGATTTCAAATAATGATCCGTTAGGTCGTAGTTCAGCCCTTCGCCAAGCGCGGTAATGCCCGCCCAATTTCTGGCAATTGCATCGCGCGCTCCTCCTGTGATGCGATACACGTCGAAGCTTATGGCAACCTGATCGAGCGGGCGGCCCCGCAGGAATTCATCTATCGTGAGACTCACCGCGAGCGGATCGGCGGCAACGTCAGGCCCGGCCGAAGAGTCGGGTTGCAGTACCAATTCCTGCGCCTCTTCAAGCAGAAAGCTGCCTGCGCCGCGCGCCACTTCGCGGCCGTTTTCGAGCAGCGCCATCTCGACTTCGAAGTTATGCGGCTGCTTTACGGCCCGGACGTTTATCGTCCCGCCGGGAGCAGGTTTGATGATGTTTATTTCGAGCGGGCGAAGTCTGCCCGAAGGCAAGCGCGCGGCCTCTTCGGTGCGCGCAGGCGTGATCTCTATCTTCAACCTGTCGCCGCCGTTGCGGCCGAATGGAAGCAGCACTATGGCTTCATCGAATCCAAGCTGAAGGGTCTGCTTCTGCGAGTCCTCTTCGTAGAGCGGCAGGTCTCTTTCCGAGTACCCGTACAGCCTGCGTGTATCGAGACTGGCTCTCACTTTCAATTCATCCTCGCCCGCGAGGTCGGTCAAAAACCTTGCGTTCATTTTGAATCGCTCGTCGTGAAGAGCGATTTCGAAATCCGTCCCCGGCGGCCCTTCGATCAAAGTTTCTGATATACGGTTGCGCCCTTCGGCCTTCTCCTCAATCGTCGCAACGCGAAACCGTATGCGCTTCGCGTCGTCGGAAGCGGGCCGGGACACGGCCTTGATGCGAGGATCTCCGCCCATCGCCTGAAGCGACAGGATGAGAAGAACGAATATGATCTTTTTATTCCATCTCATACCGATTGCCTCCCTTACCGCCCGGCATCCGCGCGGCGCGTCTTGTATATGACCGCGCGCCCGCCGCCGTCGTAGCGTGACAGGTCAAGCCCCGTCTGCGAGACCGTCTCTCGCTCACGGGTTCCCTTCTCTGCTCGAATGCCGCCTCCTGACGGCTGAGGTTTCGCAAGTAATAAAGAGACAGACCACACCCATGACGCGATCAGCACGATCAAGATCAGAGCGAAGGCAGGCGCGGGCAGCGCAACTCTTCTCTTCCACAGAGATGTTTTTTGCGAAGAGAGAATTCGCTCCAGCGCCCGCTCACGAGCAAGCGGGCCGAGTTCGAAATCATAAGCCTTGATCTCACGTCGCAGGCGCAGGAAATCGTCTTGCGCCTGCTTGCAGGCCGAGCACGCGAGTATGTGCCGGCTCACTCGTTCCGATTCATCCGGCGAGAGTTCGCCATCTACGAACAGGGAAATCTTTTCTGCGAAATCACAATCCATAATGCCTCTCAAAGACAGAAGATCAACCACAGATTACACAGATAGCACAAAGAATATCTGAGAAACGACTTGTGCTAGTTGATCTGGTAGCAACCAGACCAGAGAGTAAACGGGAGTTCAGAGTACCGCCTTTAGGCGGAAGGGGCCTAAGCGACCAAGCTATTC
>JAKEHD010000641.1 GCA_022615215.1 Blastocatellia bacterium | reverse complement strand
TTTTGGCTGACAGCCAGGGTCGTCAGTTGGCTAGAGCAGCGATGTGAAGAGATGGGCATCCGCATAGTGTATGTCTCGGCCTACAAGACTTCGCAGCGATGCTCGCACTGTGGCAAGATTGATAGGAAAAACCGCAGGGGAGAAAGGTTCAAGTGTGTGCATTGTGGGTATGAGGCAGATGCGGACTACAATGCGAGCAGGAATCTTGAGTACCTGGGGTTGGCGGGAGTCTATAGTCTCCGTGTACTGAAAACCTCTGATGTGGAGGATTTTTCCATAAAGGAAGATTTTTCCATATTTTGAGGAACTATATCTTATAGACGATGAAACCCTTCACGACACAAGGAAGGGCCGAATGGTCGAGGGTAACAGACCGATAGAGAGCAGGAAGGAAGGAAAGAAAAATGAAAAAGGAAAAGACCGAAAAGAAGGCCGCCGAAAAAAAGAAGGAGCCGTCCCGAAGCCGCGCGAATGGATTTGAGATTGATCGCTCGCCGACGGCGCGAGCATTGGCGAAAGCTTTTCGGATAACACATGAACGATTGCATGGAGCGAAAGTAAAACGTGGCTAAATACGTCCTCGATACCAACATCGTTCAGCGCAGAGCTTTCGATCCCGACAACCTGCCCACACAGACCTATGCTTCGACGGTAGTCCTGTTTGAGTTGATGACCGCTTGCAATGATGTGAAGGAACTCAAAGCCTACCAACAGGCTTGGAAACAAGCGACTGAAAGTGACTTGCTTCTGTCGCCTACGGAAACGGACTGGCTGGACGCAAGCCGCATATCATACCTGCTGGCACAAGAGCGCAAGCAACAGGCGGGGGGCAAATCTCCCAAACGGACGGCGATGGCAAAACAGGAAATAGCGATGGATTGTTTGCTGGCCATAAGCGCTTATCGTGAAGGCGTCACCATTATCACGAATGACAAGGACTTCCGGGCGATAAAACGCTATCGCAAAGGTCTCAAGCTGCAACGCTATCCTTTTTGACATCGGTTTCGACCCGATGGGTGAAGCTTGCCCGGCTGAAGATGCAAGTCCCGACTACAAAGCATCGTTCAATTTACATAAGAACTGAATCCGCCTCCCCCAGAAAGCCTTTGATAGAGAGGACACATCTGATCTTTGTGCCTTCTCTCCCCACCCACAGACCTGCATTAATTCGATCAATCTCGCGGGCGTCGAATTCCGCCTGCATCGTGTAGAATAGTTTGTGCCGCTAATACTCTATGCGAATGTGTGAGATATGAAAATATTTGAAATGATCGCGCGGATGGGGCACGAGCAGGTTGTATTTTGCTCTGATCCTTCGTCCGATTACCGGAGCATAATAGTTATACACAGCACCGCGCTCGGTCCCGCTGTGGGTGGGACGCGCTTCTGGAATTATTCGAGCGAAGAGGAAGCCGTCGTCGACGCGCTGAGGCTCGCTCGCGGTATGACATATAAGAACGCCGTCGCGGGCCTGCCGTTCGGAGGGGGCAAGTCGGTCATCATCGGAGATAACAGAACGACCGACCGCGAGAAGATATTTCGCGCGCACGGCCGCTTCATAGAGACTCTCGGCGGGCGCTACATCGCCGGCGAAGATGTCGGGACAAGCACGACCGACATCGGCTATGCGAGCCTTGAGACTCGTCACGTCGGCGGGCTTGAAGGCAAATCGGGCGACCCTTCGATCATGACCGCGCACGGCGTCTTTCATGCCATCCGCGCATCGGCCCATCACCGATGGGGTTCGGATGACCTGTCAGGAATGACTATTGCGATTCAAGGATGCGGGCACGTCGGCTATAACCTCGCAAAGGAGATGCATAGGGCCGGGGCGAAACTCATCGTCACTGACATAGATGATGAGAGTGTCAATCGCGTAGTGACTGAGTTCGGAGCCGCGCGAGTGGAGCCTGAAGCCATCTACGGCGTTGAAGCGGATATATTCGCGCCCTGCGCCCTCGGCGGAATAATCAATGATGAGACCATTCCTCAACTGAAGGTAGAGATCGTCGCGGGGGCCGCAAACAATCAACTGCTCGAAGAGCGGCATGGCCTGATGCTCGAAGAGCGCGGCATTCTCTACGCGCCCGATTACGTCGCCAACGCCGGAGGAGTGATCAACGGCACATGCATAGAGCTTCTCGGATGGGACGCCTCGCGCACACATGAGAAGGTGCGCCGGATTTACGATACAATGCTTGAGGTCTTCGAAGTGGCGCGCGAAAGCGGGATTCCAACTTCCGAGGCCGCCGACCGTCTGGCCGAGCGACGATTGAAGGAAGGGCTTGACGGCAAGGGTTAAAAAGGTCGCAACTGAAAAGAGAGCCGAGGAGAATCAGGTTGCTTGTTCAACAACTCAGCGCGCATATCATCGCTAAGGATTTTTATGAAGCAGGAATCCCAGGTCGGTCGCGGGCTTATGAGTGGTGGTTATGGTTAGAAGCACCGATTCTCCTCGGAAAATGTCCGAGCGTGTTGCCAGCTTGTCGAGGGCTGCCGGTCGAAAGATTAGCGGAGCGGACGACAATCTAGCAGATTGTCGGACTTAAAGATTTCGTAAGCGTTCACCGGCTCATTTAGTAGAGGGGCCGAATCGTCAGCACAATATGTTGTGGTAGACTCGTGAAATCTGCGCTGATTTTCGA
>JAKEHD010000640.1 GCA_022615215.1 Blastocatellia bacterium | reverse complement strand
GGCAGGCCGCTTGTTAGGCAAAAACTGAAACTCACAGCGGGCGAAAGCCGATGGTATCTCCGTTCAAAATTGTCATTTCATCCCGCGCACAGTATATATTGCCAACGAGTTGGTCCTCGACTATGGTTGCTTCGAGGCGGGGGCTGCCTTTAGCTCTGCCCATAATTATGATCGTATAGATCTTGCCTGCCTCGAATCTGGCGTTTGGCACCATCAGCAGCGTATTCTGTTGGCCTTCAGGCCGCAGTTCCAGCGTAATATTCATCGGGTCGACTTCGGTGTAAGAAGCGGCCGTTTGAAAATACACTCCATCAAAGAGCATATGGTCCTCTTCCTTTGCGTAGAGATCGATTTCTCCCGCATCGGGCGAGGCATGAATGACTCGCACTTCGGCTTTGCCCACAGAGGGCGGTGTGATGTCGTCGCTGATAATGCGCAAAATCGGACCTTCATTATTTTCTCCCGGCAGTACGACAGCCGTATAATGATAGCCCTTTTCCAGGCTCTCGCTGTTTTCTGCGAGCGGCGGCGCGGATTCATTTCCGGCCGGTTCGACGCGGAAGTTGCTCAGTTCTTCAGACACTTCCTTATAAGGCGTAACGCTCTTATAGCTTACGTCTGTGAAGGTCTTCGATTCATCGGCGAAGACATCCGCTGATCCGGCATCCGGAACTGCAAGAATGACCCGCAAAAGCGCGTTGCCGCGCTTCCCGGCTTCTGCTGCTGCTGAGGATGTCGAGTTGGTTCCATCGGTCGTCGTCATGACCGGCTCATCGCGATTTGCTTCGTTAGAGCATCCCCATATCAGAAGCGCTGCTATCGCGAACAGAGAAACAGTGACTTTTAACCGAGTATTCATAATTTCCTCCTTCCTAATCAGGCGAATGGAACCGACCATAACGATTCGGTCCATCGCCTCCAAATCGGCTTTCGCCGCAAACAGTCGCTTCGCGTCGGAATCACGCCTGCTTGGCTCTTCGCTGCTGCGCGTGACGGCCCTCGGCGAATTCTTCGATCATCTTTCGGTTGAAAGCCGGAATGTCATCGGGTTTGCGGCTCGTGACCAGACCTCGATCCACCACGACTGCTTCATCAACCCACTTCGCGCCGGCGTTCCTCAGGTCTGTCTGAATTGATTCATAAGAGGTCAGCTTGCGTCCGGCTATGACTCCCGCATCGATCAGGGTCCAGGGACCGTGACAGATGGCCGCTACGGGTTTGCCCGCGTCAAAGAAAGATTTGACGAATACCTGGGCTTTCAGATTGCGCCGCAGATGGTCGGGATTCATAACTCCGCCGGGCAGCAAGAGGGCATCGTATTCTTCAGGGTCTCCCCGATCTAAATGCACATCGACGGGGAATTCCTCGCCCCAGTCTGTGTGGTTCCAACCTCGGACTTTGTCGGGGTTTGGCGAAACAATCCGGGTCTCGGCCCCGGCCTGCTCAAGAGCTTGTTTCGGTTCGGTCAGTTCTACCTGCTCGAAGCCATCGGCTACGAGAATGGCGATCTTTTTACCCTTCAATCTCTTTTCCACTTTCAACTCCCTCATTCTCTTCGGTTTGTATTGCGATCAATTTTGCATCAGGTATCTCTTTCTCATTCATCCTGCTGCAAGTAAATATTGCATTGTCGGGGCTGTACGGATTCCGCTCGCCCTGTACTAGAAGCTTGAAAGCCGATTCAGCCCCGGTCAAAATCTGTGACTTGCAACTTGTTGACCATACCTCCTGCCTCCGGGCTTGATTGAAAAATTTAAACGGCAGGTTTCATAACTGAAAACCTCTTTAATAACTTCAAACCGATAAAATATAAGGATTACATCGGGCATGCCTTATGTTTCGCCGATCCTTTTCGCAGGTGTGACTTATTTGAACCAATATGTGGCAATATAAGACGGGCTGCCGATTCGATCTCGTTTGGAGTCCGGCCTGAACCTGTTACTTGCCGCTTCTCCTGTTTTCAATCAGATCACTATGCCGAAAACCGCCTGTCCGCATCTGTTGGCAAAGATGCATTCGCTCGTTAAAATTCGAAGTGTCAAGACCGTCGAACCGAATATGCGTTCCTTGACACCTTTTCGGGCCGTGTGTTAATTTTCGTGGCTTGAATCGGCGGTAAAATACCTGGTAGAGGAGTCTATGCTTTGTTTCCGATGACGGCGCTCGCCCTCGCCGCGGGCGAAGGCAACATCATACAACCGGACGGCTCGCTGGTCTTCACACTCGTTCTCTTTCTCATCTTTATCTTTTTAATGAACAGGCTGCTGTTCCGTCCCATAGGCCGGGTGCTCGACGAGCGGGAGGCGTTGACCGAGGGCGCTGTTAGTGAAGCGCGAGCCGCTTCGCGCCAGTACGAGTCGCGCCTCGCCGATTATGAAGCGACCATCAGACAGGCGCGCGCCGATAGCTACAGGCAATCGGAACAGCAACGCGCCGCTGCGCTTGAAGAGCGCCGCCGCTTGATCGAAGAGGCCAAAGGCCAGGCCGGCGAAAAGATCGAAAGCGCCAAATCCGAGATCGCCGAGCAGGGAGAGCGTGCGCGCGCGGCGCTCGAAGCAGAATCTCGCCAGATCGCCGACCAAATATCGCGCACCGTCCTCGGTCGCGCAACAGGGGGTGGAGCCGATTGATTTTTGATACGCTAATCCAACCGGTCCTGCTCCTTGCGGCAGACCCGGCCGGGTCGGAAGGCTTCCTGAAAAATCAGGGCCTGTGGAGGGTGATCAACCTCTTAGTATTCGTCATCATTCTCATTTACATCCTCCGCAATCGTATAGGCATAGGCCATCTTTTCGACAAGCGGGCCGCTTCGATAGTCAAAGAGCTTGAGCGGGCGCGGGTCGAAAAACAGGAGGCCGAGCGCAAGCTCGCCGAAGTCGACGCGCGGCTCGGACGGCTCGATCAGGAAGTGGCCGAAATGCGCGCCGAGGCCGAACGCGAAGCCCTGCGCGAACGGGAGCGCATAGGTCAGGTCGCTGCCGCGGACGCTGAAAAGATACGTCAGGCCGCGGAGCGCGAAATCGAGGGAGCTATGAAGGCCGCCCGCACAGAGCTTCGCGCCTTTGTCGCCGAGCATTCCGTCGATATGGCCGAAGCCATAATCCGGCGCGAGATACGGCCCGAAGACAACAGCCGCCTGCTCAGTAAATATATAGACGAGTTGCGAGAGGTGAAGAGATGAGCGTTCGAGCAGTCGCGCGCCGCTACGCAGAGGCAATGGCCGATGTCGCAATGGAGCGCAATCAAGTCGATGAGATAGACAATGAGTTGCGCGCCTTCGCCGGTATGATAGAGGCGGGCAGCGAGCTATACGATCTGTTCGCAAGCCCCATCATATCTCAGGACGATAAGCGCCGCGTCCTTGAAGCCTTGATCGCGAGAACCCGCCCCGGCGAGGCTACGGCCAACCTGCTCCGAACGCTGCTCGGCCATTACCGCCTGCATCACCTCGACGCGGTTTACGAGCAGTTCCGCCGCCAGATAAATCGACGCAAGGGCATAGTCGAAGCCTTCGTCACGACCGCTGCTGAGATCGGCCCTGTCGAGCGAGAGATTTTAGATCGCAACCTCCGAGAGATGACGGGCCGCTCCATACAGATTCAATTCAAGACTGACCCTTCGCTCATAGGCGGCGTGGTCACGCGCATAGAATCTGTTGTCTACGACGGCTCTATAAGCACGCAGCTTCGAGAGATCAAACAACGATTGAAATCGGGAGGCGTCTGAGATTTTTGAATTCAGGATTTCAAGCATCGTTTGTCAACTACCGCCACCTAAAGGAGGCGGCTTGCGATGAGGGTAGCAACGTGGACTCGACAACGAGTCGTCGAAAGACGTGGGGTTGACGCGGACTTTGAGAACTGGGAGCCGAGAGGCGTTTTGACCAGCGTATCTACCCGGCTAAGGCTAGAATCACCCGCGAATGCTTCTCTAGTTTGCGGCACTGAGGAAGAACCCTTTAATTCCATGTTGG
>JAKEHD010000012.1 GCA_022615215.1 Blastocatellia bacterium | reverse complement strand
TTTCCTCAAGCGGAGATGGACCATTTTATATGAAAATAATTCTGGCAATTCTTATCTTCGGTTTCGGCGCGCAGGCGCAAGCCCGACCCTTTGCGGCGGTCAGGGGCGCGATGCATTCCGAATCAGAGAACCTTCTCGAATCGGCGGCTGCCCGTCAAACATCGGACGATTTCGCGCGGCTCGTGCAACAACTGAAAAGCCAGTCTACTACCGAGAGGCGCGAGGCAGTCGAGCGACTCGGAGACTTGAACGACCCTCGCGCTGTCGAGCCGTTGATAGAGGCGCTCAAGGACTCGGATGCCGATGTGCGCGCAGCGGTCGCAAACGTGCTCGGACTGTTCGACGACAAGCGCCCGGTCGAGCCCTTGATAGTGTTGCTGAAAGACGAAGTGGCTTTCGTGCGCGGGGCGGCGGCAAGGGTGCTTGGACAGTTGGGCGACGCCCGCGCGGCGGGACCATTGATAGAGGCGCTCAAGGATTCGAGTTCGAGCGTTCGCGGGGCGGCGGCCATCGGGCTGGGCTTGCTCAAAGACGAGCGCGCCGTGGCAGAGCTATCGCCCATGATAAAAGATGAAGCCCCCGATGTGCGTTCGGCCATAGCCCTCGCCTTCGGGCACCTGCGCGACAAACGAGGGGTGGACCCTCTTATAGTGTTGCTCAAGGATGAATATAGAATGGTGAAGGTCGCAGCGGCCCTCTCGCTTGCCGACATAGGGGACAAGCGCGCCATCGAGGCGCTCAACACGGCTGTAGAGATCGAAAAAGACGAAGAGGCCCGCTCGAATATGAGAGAGGCCCTTCAGCGATTGAAGGCGGTCCCGGACCAGTAGGATTCAGATCAAGGCAGCACTCAGGCCGTCAGCGATCAAACTTCAAAAGATCAATCGTCATAAGTGCGTTTTCTGAGACTCTTTCTGGCTCGTCGCCTGGCAACCTGAGATTTGAGGCGACGGCGCTCTCCGGGTTTCAGGTAGAATGCATGTTTTTTGGTGTCGGTGATGATACCTTCGCGGGCTACTTGGCGTTTGAAGCGTCTAATAGCGCTTTCAATATTCTCGTTATCGTGAACCTGTACTCTTGCCACTAAATTCCTCCATATCTTTTATTCACTGGCAGCAGTCGGAATCATCCGCCAGGGCTTGCGAAACTTCGATCCCTCCATACCGCGTCTTTGATATTACTGCCCTGTTAAAAGAAGCGACCCGGCCCATGTAACGAGATCGCCCCCTCTCCGAATTGGATAGGTTACACAAGCACCCCTATGGCTGTCAATGATTATGAGAAGGGCAGGGACAGGCAGGGGAGCAGAGGTGCAGAGGTGCAGGGGTGATTAGATTGCTGTGCGATTGGTTGATCGGGTATAAATGAGCGAGTGAAGAGGATTGGCTCCCCTGCTCCCCCGCACCCCTGCACCCTTGCTTATCACTCGGGTTCGGTCATCTTGTAAAAATCGAGCAGCGAGTCGATCTCTTCGTCGGGCAAAACTTTCCACTCGCGGGCCACTTCGCGGATGGTCCGCCCCGTAGCAAAAGCTTCCTTAGAGATGGCTGCTGCCTTGTCGTAACCTATGCGCGGGGCGAGCGCCGTCGAGATCGACAGATTGCGCTCTACGGTCTCGCGGCATCGCTCGACGTTTGCGGTGATGCCGGTAATGCAACGATCAGCGAACACACGGCTCACAGATGAAAGCAATTTGATCGCCTGCAAAAGGTCATAAGCCATGACGGGCATCATAACATTCAATTCGAAGTTCCCGCTCATTCCGCACACATTGATCGCCGCGTCATAGCCTATCACCTGAGCCGCGACCATTGTCACGGCCTCACACATAACGGGGTTCACCTTGCCGGGCATTATCGAACTTCCCGGTTGAGTCGCCGGCAGGTTGATCTCTGCAAGCCCCGTGCGCGGTCCCGAACCAAGCCAACGAATGTCGTTTGCGATCTTCATAAGGCTGCAAGCTATGGTCTTCAACTCCCCCGAAGCCTCTACACAGGCGTCGCGCCCGCCTTGCGCCTCGAAGTGATCGCTCGCTTCTCGAAATGGAAGCCCCGTGTCTTGACTGATGTATGTGATGGCTTTCTCCGGGAAATCGGCGCGGCGATTGATCCCCGTGCCGACCGCCGTGCCGCCGAGTGCGAGTTCCATAAGCGTGTCGCGTGCGCGAGCGGCCCGCTCTACACTTTTGGCTGCTTGCTCGGCATAGCCGCCGAATTCCTGGCCGAGGCGGACGGGTGTTGCGTCCATCAAATGCGTCCGGCCGGATTTGAGTATCGGGTCGAACTCAACGGCCTTCGCCCGCAGCGCCTTTTGCAGGTGTTCGAGCGCGGGGATGAGATCATCAGCGATCGATGTGGCGGCCGCGATATGAATCGCAGTCGGGATAAAGTCGTTTGACGATTGCGACCGGTTTACGTGATCGTTCGGATGAACGGCTTTGCTCCCGCGATCAACACCGAGAATCTCAGCGGCGCGATTTGCGATGACCTCGTTTGCGTTCATGTTCGTAGAAGTGCCGCTGCCGGTCTGGAATATGTCGACTACGAACTCTTTATCCAAGTGACCTTCCACAACTTCGCTTGCCGCCCGGACTATGGCCTCGCCTATGCGAGTGTCGAGATCATCGAGGTCCATGTTTGCGCGGGCGCAGGCTCTTTTTATCAGCCCAAGCGCATAGATGAACCGCCTGGGGAAGCTGAGTCCGCTGATAGGAAAGTTTTCGACTGCGCGCGCGGTCTGCGCGCCGTAGTAAGCATCGACGGGAACTCGCATTTCACCGAGGGAGTCTTTCTCAATACGAAAATCAGGCATGGTCGGTCTCCTTATCAAGGCAAAAGGTAAAAGGTAAAAGTGAGGGGTAGCTCCACATTAAATCGTGGTCATCGAGATCACCTCGCAATCAGCAGTTTCAAGCCCCCCGACGGCCTCCCTCGCTTCCTCTCTGGCTTCCATCTCTCAGGCGGCATTTTGTACCACAATAACTCCTTCACACTCCAACGATGATCTGTTATTCCGCTACGCCTAGCCGGGGTCCGCTCCAACCATTTGTGCCCTCCTACCAGCCCTTCCTTTCTCAGGCTATGCAGGTCTCAACAAAGGTCTTGCCGCTGTTGGCGCAGAGGAAGCGGCGTTCTTTCTGCTGGTGAAGGCGGATGTTGCCTTCATTAGCTTGACCTCTGGCAGGGCAATCCAAGTTAGGGCAAAATATATCTTCCGGGGTCAGAGGCGGTCTTTCCTCACCTATACTCATGGAAAGATTGTCGCCTGATCTCAGAAATTTTTCAAAGAACTCCTCGACCATGATTTAATGTAGGGCTACGGGATCGTTTTTGCTTTTTACTTTGTGACTACTCAGCCTCCGCGCGTCCCGTAGGGACAGTCTGAAAGTAGCCCAGCAATTAATTGCTGGGACTAGCGTGTGTGAGCAAACCCGA
>JAKEHD010000639.1 GCA_022615215.1 Blastocatellia bacterium | reverse complement strand
GAAGAAGAAAGAAATCTCTGAAGAAAGAAAAAGGGCGGCGCACTCCACATAAGCGTTCCTCTCTGGAAAAATTTTCATTTTGCCCCGCGCGCAGTATAGCGGCCAGGCGATTATGCGGAAACCGTGTCAATGGCCGGTTTTCTTCTCCATCATAGTCTTGATGAGAAGCTCACCGACTCGGATCACCATTTTGACGGCTTATTATTTTCGCCGAATCCAATACTCGCGAAAAGCGCGCAGACGTGGGAGCGATTCACGATCCTTCTGGCGATTGGCTGCTTCTTTACTCGCGATAATGTCGTCGGGATGACAAACGGGGAAACCCTCAACGTCAACACGACGACGCCAGGCATCTTCGAATCGTTCAATCCCGTCAGGAGCAAAGATAAGATCTAAATCGAAAGGACCATTTTTGAGTTGGATAAAATCTTTACCATGTTCGATGTCGCGCGCGTGCTCATCGGTCAGAGCAAATCCGAGTTCCCGCAGTGCTGCAACCAGTGCGCGTCCGTTTTCCGGCGAGCGATCCACAAACAGGTCAGCGTCCTGGGTAGTGTCAGGGAAGCCGAGAAGTATCGCCCCCGATTTGCCGAGAAAGAGATACCGCACGCCATGCCGGCTTAGAGTATCTCGTATTTCCTGCGCCTGTGGATAATCAAACGCGCCCATAGCCCAGCCATTCCGGCAAATTCTCTTCACACCACCGTCGATAGTCTTCCATTGTGTCGAAGGCCCGATACGATGCGTCGTCCAGCACGGGCTTGTAAGTGCGAATGAAAGAGTATCGCAATCTCGTGGCAAGCGGACGTCTCGCCGCAGCTTCAAACTCTTCAAGCCAGTCGCCGGGAATATCAAAGTCGTCCGTCAGGTCAATTTGGCGGCCTGTCATAGAATCTTTATCTGATTGCTCAAGCTGCTTCATCTGTCCGCCTAAGAAAAATATCATCCGGTGTTGCTACGAGGTAAGGGCGAACGTCTCGATTTTGTGTCAGACAAAATGAGCGAAACACGATCGCTCTTTTTACTCGCTCGTCGCTTCGAGCTTTGCTCGCAAGCTTTCTATGATCGAAGCAATCTGCACGTCCTCGGATGTGCGAGAGGCGCGCGTAAACAACTCGACCCGGCCATCCTTGATCTTCTTGCCGACCGTGATTCTAAAGGGCACGCCTATGAGGTCCGCGTCGTTGAATTTCACCCCCGCGCGTTCGTCGCGGTCGTCGAGCAGGGCTTCTATTCCTGCGGCTTCCAATTCAGCGTATATGCGCTCGGCCACGCTCATCAATTCCGCGTCTTTGATATTGACCGGCGTTATAACTACATGGAAAGGCGCGATGCTCTCGGGCCACACTATCCCGGCTTCGTCGTTGTAAAGCTCTACGGCTGCCGTCATCACCCGCTCGACCCCTATGCCGTAGCTGCCCATCACTATGGGAACTTCGCTGCCGTCCGCCTGGAGCACTCGCGCTCCGAGGCTTTCGGAATACTTCGTGCCGAGTTTGAAGATATGACCCACCTCTACGGCTTTGAACACGTCGAGCGCGCCTTCACACTCAGGGCAACCTTCTCCCGCCTTGACCGTGCGAAGACTGGCCCAATGGTCTACCTGTATGTCGCGCTCTACGGAAACGCCGCGCAGGTGGAAATCATCCTGGTTAGCGCCGGTCGTCATGTTGCGCCGACTTCGTAAGGCGCTATCTGCGATGATGCGATCTATCTCAGGGTGCGACGCGCGCGTGACGCCGACAGCCCCGAGCGAGCCGGCCCCTGCCCCTAGCGCCTCGCGTATCTCTTCCGGGTGGGCCGGTCTTATATTCAACGCGCCGCTCGCGTCTGCGAGCTTCGTTTCGTTCAACTCGTGGTCGCCTCGCATGAGAACGAGGGTCAATCGATCATTGAGCGCGTAGACGAGCGTCTTTATCTGCCGGTCGGCCGACGCGCCGCCGGGGAATGTTGTGAGGTCTTCGATAGTACGCATGCCGGGCGTCGGAAATTTTTCGGGCTTGTCTGCGTCTTCTTCGTCCTGATACTCGGCGAGCCGCGATGTTGCTTTCTCGACATTGGCCGCATAACCGCACTCCGGGCATACGGCTATGCGGTCTTCGCCCGCTTCGGTGCGCACCATGAATTCGGTCGACTGGCTCCCGCCCATGGCACCTGAACTGGCCTCGACCGCAGTGTACTTCAACCCGCAGCGAGTGAATATGCGGCAGTAGGCGTCGTACTGATCTTGAAACGATTTATCGAGTCCCGCGCGGTCCACGTCGAAAGTGTAAGCGTCTTTCATGGTGAACTCGCGGACGCGCAGAAGCCCCGACTTGGGCCGCGCTTCGTCGCGGAACTTGGTCTGAATCTGATACCAGACCTGCGGCAACTGGCGATAGGAATTGATCGTGTGGCGCGCGATGGAAGTGAAGACCTCTTCGTGGGTCATACCGAGAGCCATATCAGCGCCCTTGCGGTCCCGCAGCCGGAACATGTTTTCGCCCATCACTTCCCATCGGCCGGACTCTTTCCATATCTCGGCAGGGTGAATGGCGGGCAAAAGGAACTCCTGCCCGCCTATACGGTTCATCTCTTCGCGGATGATGTTGATGACCTTCAAGCGCGCGCGTTGAGCGAGCGGGAGCAGCGAATAAACGCCTGCCGTGAGTTGCCTTATGTAGCCTGCGCGCACGAGCAGCCGGTGGCTTGCGACCTCCGCATCGGCCGGGTCTTCGCGCAGGGTCGGTATGAATAGATCAGACCATCGCATCTTCGGTTCTCCTTCACAAACAAAAGCGCGCCTCGAAGGACGCCTGCATCGCGCGCAACGGAATTAGCAAAAGTAACAAGCTAAAAAGTTGACTGTCAAGCATCCCTTCATTGAGTAAGAGTTCAGAGTGTACGCTTTGGCGTGCCCGAGCAGCCCTTTTGTCTGAATATATATACTGCGCGCGGGGTAAAATGAAAGTTTTTCAGCACAGAATCTTATTTGGAGTGCGCCGCCAGCGGCGGCGCTTTGGCTGCGACAGGGGCCTCTCACG
>JAKEHD010000107.1 GCA_022615215.1 Blastocatellia bacterium | reverse complement strand
TCACAGCGGGCTAATCTTTTAGGTAAAAACTGAAACTCCAGCGGGCGGAAGCCGATGGTATCTCCGTTCAAAATTGTCATTTCATCCCGCGCGCAGTATATGGTAGACTTGGGTTTGAAGCTTGAAACCGTTTTATGTCAACACCTAAACCGCCAAAGGAGGTATTTATGGTTCGCAAGATTTTTGGAATCTTCGGGAGTATGGTTTCGCTATGTTTCGTTCTTACCCTTTCTTCGCCGGCACAGGATCAATGGTCGTGGCCGGAAAAGCCCGAAAACCTCCAGGTGCTTCCAAAAGATTGGCCGGGTTCGCGATTGAGAGCTCCCATGAGGGGATTCGCAAGTGCTCTTGGAGTGGATTGTTCATATTGTCATGTGGGCGAGAAAGGCAAACCACTGAGCACTTACGATTTCGCATCGGACGCAAACCCGAACAAAAATCGCGCTCGTGAAATGATAAGAATGCTTGGCAGCATCAACGATCATTTGGAAAAAATCGAACCAAGCGGCGAAAAGCGAGTCAACCTCTGGTGTCACACATGCCATCGCGGCCGCCCAAGGCCCATGACGATAAGGGAAGAACTGGTCGAAGTTTATAAGATGAAGGGGCTTCAGGCCGCCCTCACTCATTATGCTGATCTAAAAAAGAACTACTATGGCAGAGGGGCCTATGATTTTGGGGAGAGCGCATTAAACGGCTTCGGCCATGAACTGTTACGGAGCGAAGACGTAGAAGGGGCAATCAAGGTATTCAAGATGAATTCTGAATCATTCCCGAAATCCGGGAATGTGTGGGACAGTCTCGCAGAAGGTTACTTTAAGGCTGGCGACATGAAGATGGCAGAGAAGTGGTATCGAAAATCCCTGGAGTTAGATCCGAAAAACCAGAATGCAAACGATATGCTAAAAAAGATCAAAGAGCGTAAATGAAGCTCTTGACCGCCTATCTGCTGCAACTGGAAAAAGGGGTGATTACCTGCTGACAAAGAACGAGGCTCACCTCATCCGATCACGATTATAATCGTAGACTAATCATGTGTACGATATTGAACAGTGCCGTTCAATGCTGAACGGTTCGCTTCTTTAAAACCCGCTCGAATTCCTCCAAAACCTGCTGGTCCGCAGATTGCCAATAGACCCGGCGGGGAGTAATGACCGATGGACCGTGATATAGACCCGGCATTTCGCCGCCGCCAGATCGCAAGGCGCATCATTGTATCGACCCTTATAGTCTCGGCAATCGCGGCTCTCGTCGTATGGGGACCGGGCCTCGTAAGCCCCTCGATCAGTCGCGCTCGCATACGCACAGCGCGAGTCGACACTGGTCCGGTAGAGGCCGTCATCACCGCATCGGGAATCGTAGTCCCTGAGTTCGAACAGGTGCTTTCAAGCCCCATCGACGCTCGCGTTGTGAAGATACTCAAAAAGCCGGGCGAGGTGCTGGCTCGCGGCGAGCCGATAGTCGAACTGGATATAAGCCAGTCGCGCCTCGCGCTCGAAAAGATCCAGCAGCAAATCCAACTCAAACAGAACCAGCAGACAAAGATCCGTCTCGACCTCGAAAGCACTCTCAACAACCTGCAAAGCCAGTGGGAGATCAAAAGGCTCGAATACCAGTCCAACAAAGCCAACTCCGTTCGAACTCGCGGACTCTACAAACAAGGTCTGCTCTCGGAAGAAAAACTGCGCGAAGTCGAGCTTCTCGAAGAGAAAGCCGCTTTCGAGTTGAAGCAACTCGAAGAATCGAAACGCAACGCACAGAAGGTGACGGCCACTCAGATCGAGGGCCTTGAACTCGAAATGAAAACCTTAGAGCAGGAGCGCGCGGAAGCCGAACGACAGTTGGAGCTTGCGACCGCGAGATCAGACCGCGAAGGCGTGCTCACATGGGTAGTGACCGAAGAAGGAGCCACGATACAAAAAGGCGGCGTGCTCGCGAGGATTGCGGACCTCAGTTCATTCCGAGTGCAGGCTACGGTCTCCGACGTTCACACAAGTCGTCTTTCGGCGGGGCTGCCGGTGAGCGTCCGTGCGGGCGAGGACTATCTGAAAGGGACGCTCGCAAGCATAGACCCGACCATCAGAAACGGAATCATCACATTTACAGTCGCGCTCGAAGATAAATCGAGTTCTCTCCTGCGGTCCAATCTGCGAGTCGACGTGCTTGTGGCTACAGACCACAAAGACCGCGCGCTTCGCATAAGGAAAGGCCCTTTCGCGGGCGCAGAAGCCGCGCGCGATGTCTTCGTAATACGCGGCGATGTGGCAGTCCGAACGCCTGCTCGCTTAGGTATAGCGAGCTTCGACCACTACGAAGTGGTCGAAGGATTGATAGAAGGAGATGAGGTAATCATATCCGACATGAGCGATTACCTTCACATGAAAGAGGTGAAATTGAAATGAAGACTCACCACAGAGACACGGAGGCACAGAGGTAAAGATTTCTTTCTTGGTCTTTCTTTTATACTGCGCGCGGGAAAAAATGAAAGTTTATAAAGAAGTTCAGAGTCCACGCTTTAGCGTGCTGCGGCAGCCCTTATGGCTGTACTCTGAACTTTAGACAAAACTCTCATTTGCTGCCGCGCAGAGTATATCTCCGTGTCTCCGTGTCTCCGTGGTGAAATCCCCTCTCTCACATAAATGCACAAACCGTAAGAAGACAGGAGATCGAAATGGCAGGCACAAACCTTGCAGTCAACGAAGACCTGAAGTCCGACACAGACCTTCAGAAGGAGAACATAATGATACAACTTGATGGTGTGGAGAAAGTTTATCGCACTGACAGGATTGAGACCGTCGCTCTTACCAACATCAACCTTTCGGTGAAAGAGGGCGAATTCATTTCGATAATGGGACCGTCGGGTTCGGGCAAAAGCACTCTGCTCAACGTCATAGGTCTGCTCGACGTTCCAACCGCAGGCAGCCTCGAACTGAGCGGCAAGCCGGTCACTTCCTACAAAGACCGCCATCTGGCCCGCATCAGGAATGAAGAGATCGGATTCATCTTTCAGACCTTTCACCTGATAAACGATTTGAGCGTCGTCGATAACGTAGAGATACCGCTGCTCTATCGTAAGATGTCGAATTCAGAAAGGCGCAAGAGGGCGCTCCGGGCGCTCGACCGCGTGGGGCTGAATTCGCGCGTGCATCACTTCCCTTCCCAGCTATCGGGCGGCCAGCAGCAACGCGTAGCAATAGCAAGGGCCATCGCAGGAAATCCGCGCGTTCTGCTCGCGGACGAACCGACCGGCAATCTCGACTCTCAGATGGGCGACGAGATACTTGAGATTTTAAAAGACCTCAACCGCGAGGAAAAAACAACGGTCGTCATGGTGACGCACGACCCGCGCCAGGCCGAAAAAACCGAACGCATAGTCCGGCTCTTCGACGGCCGCCAGGTAAATTGAAAAGATGAGATGAAGCCATGCTCAAGAATTACATAAAGATCGCGTTCAAAGTTTTTCTGCGAAGGAAGTTCTTCACAGGGATATCGCTTTTTGCCATCGGGTTTACGCTGATGGTCCTTATGGTCGCCACCGCGTTCTTCGACCAAATCTTCGGGCCTTTTCCGCCTGAAAAAAAGCTTGACCGCACGCTGGGCATATTCTTTCTGCGATTGAAAGGCCCGAACTCTCAGTCCTCTTCTCCGCCCGGATACGCACTGCTAGACGCTTCGGCGCGCAACCTGCCGGGAGTGGAAAAAGCCTCCTTCTTCACGGTGCCGGGGATCGCTTATTCTTACTGGAAAGGCGAGAAGATAAAATCCTTTCTCAAGCGCACGGACGGCGAATTCTGGGAGATACTGGAATTCGATTTTATAGAGGGCGGCCCTTACACGCGCGACGACGAACATAATGCAAACTTCGTGGCCGTAATCAACCAGTCCACACGCAAGCGGTTCTTCAACGACGAATCGGCCCTGGGCCGTGACATAGAAGTCGACGGGCAGAGGTTTCGAGTCGTGGGAGTCGTCAAAGATGTTTCGATACTCCGCATCGTCCCGTTTGCGGATATCTGGGTGCCTATCTCAACGTCGAAGACCGATGCCTATCGCAAGCAGTTGGGAGGCGGATTCTGGGCCATGCTGCTCGCGCGAAGCGCGGCGGACTTTTCGGCAATCAAGGAAGAGTACCGCTCACGGCTCACTCAGGTGGAGTTCCCGAATCCCGAAGAGTTCAATGAGGCGACGAGCGGAGCGGAAACCTTTTTTGAATTCATCTCGCGCATGGCAAGTCCCGATCAAACTAAAAATCATCCCGGTATGCTGCTGGCTGTAATAGTGACCTTGATGGTGGTCTTTATGATCTTGCCGACCGTGAACCTCGTCAACTTGAACGTCAGCCGCATAATGGAGCGCGCAAGCGAGATCGGAGTGCGCAAGGCTTTCGGGGCATCTTCTTTAACGCTTGTCGGACAGTTCGTGGTTGAAAACGTACTGCTCACGCTAGCGGGTGGGGTCATAGGATTCATCGGCACGTTGCTCGCGCTCGCTGGTCTCGAATCGAGCGGCCTGATCCCTTACGCGGAATTTTATCTCAATTATCGAATATTCCTGTACGGGCTGGCGCTTGCAGTATTTTTCGGCTTGTTGTCGGGCGTCTACCCTGCGTGGAAGATGTCGCGGCTCCATCCGGTCCAGGCATTGAAAGGAGGCTCCCGATGATAAAGCACCTGATAAAGATGGTATGGAATCGGAAGCGGGTCAATTTCCTGATGACGCTCGAAATCTTCATCTCGTTCCTTGTGCTTTTTGCTGTCATATTGTTTGCGGTCTACTACACGGACAATTATCGCCAGCCTCTCGGCTTCGAATACCGAAATGTCTGGAATGTCAGCATCGATAGAAGCGGCATAGATAACAAGGGCGAAACAGTCGGCCCCGAGATTCCGCCCTCGCACCTGCTCTCAAACGTCAGGGACTTCGACGAGGTCGAAGATGCAGCGGGTGTGAGCCTGGCCCCCTATTCGCTCTCAAACAGCAACTCCGTCATAGAGCATAACGGCCGGACTATATGGTATGGGTTCAACCGGGTTACTGACAGTTTCAAGGACGTGATGGGATTGACCATTGTGGCAGGCAAGTGGTTCGGCCCCGAAGACGACGGAGCCAACTGGCAGCCCGTCGTCATAAACCAAAGGCTTGCCCGTGATATGTTCGGTTCGGAAGACCCCGTTGGAAAGAATTTTCCCACAGGCAATGACACGGACATAACTCGCGTGATCGGAGTAATAACCGATTTTCGTCAGGACGGGGAATATGCAGGGCTTGATAATTATTTATTCTTTCGCAATGACATAAACGGCGCTGAGGCCAGCCCCTTGCAGAACATAGTCGTACATGTGCGCCCCGGCACGACCGCTGCTTTCGAAGAGAAACTGATCGAGAGATTACAGGCAACGGCCAGGGATTGGACCTTCGACATAGAGCCTTTGACGAGTATGAGAGAACAGGTCTCGCAAATTCGATTGATCCCTCTGATAGCAGCCGGAGTCGTGGCCGGATTTCTGATGATAATGGTCGCGCTCGGACTTGTGGGCGTGCTCTGGCTGAACGTCACTCAGAGAACCAAAGAGATAGGCCTCAGGCGGGCCAAAGGAGCTACGGCCCGAAAGATTCACACACAGATACTCGGCGAACTCGTGGTGATAGCATCCTTCGGCCTGATGCTTGGAATAATAGTCGTCGTGCAGATTCCGATACTCGACGTGATAAGTTTCATCAGCGCGCGAGTATACGCATACAGCCTGTCGATATCGGTCCTTCTGATCTACATTCTGACCCTTCTTTGCGGCCTCTATCCGAGCCGACTCGCCACAAGGGTCCAGCCTGCCGAAGCTCTGCATTACGAATGACTCAGCGATTCGTGCATGATGAAGGATGAAAACCGGAGCTATAGAGGAGATTCATCCTTCATCCCTCATCCCTCATCCTTCATAACGCCCCACGCTCCGCCCTCCGCGTCGCCTTATGGGCGCGTGAAACTGAACTGGTTTCTCGAAAGCAGACCGTTGCCATTTCGCACCTGTACGACTACGGTCTGACCGGACGACAGGCCCTTGGCAGCCTTCTTGGCAATCAGACTGGTCGAACTCTGTCTCTTGGTTTTTTGCTCTGTGCCGTGTACCAACACCTTTGAGCCGCTGTTGAAGTGCTCGCCTTCTATAAGCAGATTCTTTTTGCCCTTTAGCGAAACGCTGTCTATTCTGGGCAGCGGTATGGCGTTTATTGCCTGCATCGCGGGCACTGCCATTACGATGCCTGCTCCGGTATCGCGGTCCGCCCCCGTAGCCTCTACGTCCAGAGCAGAAGACAGCAACGCCGTCCGCACCTGTCCCGGAGAGAGCACGTTTATGCTCGGTTGTGGGGACGGGAGCGCTCTATCTGCCGATAAAAGCAGAGCAGCGATTGCGGCGGCATGGGGCGCGGCGGCGGATGTGCCTGCGAAGGTTTCGAATCCCGGAGCTGCGGTCGTCACACGATTGGCGGCGCTTATGTCCGGTTTCTGGCGTATCAGCCCGCCCGACGAAAGGAAGTTGCCCGGCGTTATCGCCGTACCGTCTGCTTGATAGAAGAGATGGCGCGGCCCGTCGGAACTGAACGGCTCGACATCCTCGCTGCCATCGAACACGCCCGCGCTTACCTTAGACAGATTTGCCGCTGTCGTTGCATCCGGCACTGCCACCGCTCCGACGCCGAAAGCATTGGCAACCGTGCTGTGCCCCACCGTCGAGCCTTCCGTGTTGATATTGAACTCCGCTCCTCCAAACGCGCGTATGGAGAGAAATCGGCTGCTGAGATTGTTATCGAATGAAGCTATCACTATCTGTTCGCCCGCCAGGACACAGGTTCCTTCTATCGGATCATCGTCGCCGTCTTGAATATCGAGCGAAGCCGCCACCACCGCCGTGAGCGACGAGTTGAATATAAAGAGGTCGTAGTCATTTGCAGAGGTGCCCAGAGAGTCCGACCACTGGAAGATGACTATAGCATCTGCATCCCTCATCTGATTGTTCGGGGTATTGGCTCCGAACAGGTGCAGGTCAGGAAAAGTATTTGCGGAGTTGAAATTGCCTTCCCAGGTCGACGATGTGCCGCCATTTTTATTGCCTCCATTGCCGGCCGATGAGAAATAGAGAGCCCCGTCATCTGTGACATCGTTGACCGCCTGAGCTATGAGCCCCATATCCAAAGGCGAATTCACCCCCTCGGTCTGACCGTCCTGGAATGACGATTCGGCAAGGTAAAAAACATCGTCAACGATGATGTCGCAACCATGGACGAATCTCAGATCTTTTATGTTCTGAGCGAACCTGGCGATTCCCCCGGCTGCGCTTGCAAAGAAGAGTTGAGCGCCCGGCACAAGGTCATGAACTATTTCGAGCATGGCCGAGCCTTCATCTCCCTCGCCTTGCTGGTCTGGCAAAACCGTGACGTTCGGCGGCAGGTCGCCTGAATTCTGTAGAGCGACGAGCGAATCCACCCCGTTCGATAACACTCCTATCTTGACGCCCGTTCCATCATAGCCGTAGAAATCGCGCGCCTCGTCTGCGCGATGCGCTTCGTCTCCTTCAGACGTATTTTTTACCGCAGGAGAAAACATCTGTGCCGCAGCCTGCGAGCCGGGGTTTCCCGACCGTCTGATCCGCGAAATCAGTTTCGGCAAATCTGAGCGAAGGCGGTCAGCCCGTCCGTCTGGGCCGGAACGCGAAGGAGGTTGTGAATTTACGCCTGCCCCGCGAAGGGAACCTGTCGTGAATCGGTCTGCCGGACGGATCGAAACTATCTGAGGCATACTCGCTATACGTTCGACATCCGCAAGATCGATGCGGGCACGGATTCTCGTATTAACAACATCCAGTATTTCGACCCCTGTGCTCTTCAGCGATTGAATGAGTCCGTCAGCCGATTTCGCCTTGATGTCAACCAGGGTCTTACCCCGTTTATCGAGCAACACGTCGGTCCTGAGCGATTCAAGGCTTCGAGATATGGCAAGGCCCTGCCGCTTCTTGTAGGCAGTGAGAAGCTGAGAATCTATCTTTTGCTGATCGGGCGAGCGTGATGATTTTTCTTCCCATAACTCCCGCATCTGTTGAAGAGCGGTGGCCGGGAGATCGATCCCCTGACCTTCGCCGCCTGGTCTCGCCGCCGCATTCGTATGGGCTGTTGAGATTGAAAGCAAAGAGATGCCGCAGAAATTGACAGTCAAGCAGACCGCCAGAGCCAAAAATCTTACTATAGAGAAGAGTCTCCTGCTGTTACGAGTTATTTCCCTCGCCATTTTTCCATCTATGGCATTTTTCATGGTTTCCTCCTGTGTGCATTTTTAATGGTCAATATGTCTTTTTCACTCTGTAGTGGGCGGCTCCGCATTTGATCGTGGTCGCCGATCAGGAGCGCGTACATTGTCGGTTCAAGGTAGAAGCTGTTAGCGTGAAATCTGATCGCGCTAATGGTGGTGCCCTTGTAATTCGTTGAAAACACAAGGAGCCGTGTGACATTCCATCGCCTGTCAGACCGGTCTCCACACGCCGAAACAGTGTGGAATAAACGGGCGCGGTTTTCTATACAGGGAACCCTCCATCTTTCCAAGGGGTTTCCTGTATTTTCAATGTAGAGCCATGTTTATAGTGATGGGAAAGCAAAAAAAATTTCATTGAAACTAACCTTAATGCGCTGAACGTGCTACTAATGTGATTATCATGTCGCTTAATACCTGCTGAGAGGTCGGCAGAAACGAGAACCGCATGCAAAAAATAGTGGCTTTCTTACAATGGGTGAATAAGAATTGATTTACGAATGCTTGTCGACAAAGACGGGCAGCATTCATCGTACCGGTCGGGCTTCATTCGATCGGGCGAGTGAACGGGTCTCGATTATGTGCGCTAACCTGATCTCGACTCGATGGGCATATCCCTTTTTGAAATCGGCGGAACAAAATTGCTGCCCCCATTGCGAATTTAGGGTTATCATATAGCGAACCCACATGGAGGTGGAATGATGTCAAAGCGGCGATGGATGCTGTGGACGCTGGTTCTGGCCGGATGGATATTGATCGGGCTGTCGTTTTCGCTCAACTACTATTTTTTCGCCAACCATTACGTGACCATATTCCGCAAGCAACCCTCACTCGGCGGGATGCTCGTATGGGAGTTGCCTTACTGGATTTTGTGGGCCGCCCTCGCCCCTTTGATCTTCTGGCTCACAAGGGCGTTCCCTATGGAACGCAAACACAGGCTTCGCAATATCGTCATCCATATCGCTGCGTTCCTTCTGCTGTCGGTCGCACACCGGGTCATATACTTGTTCGGATGCTGGATTTTAGAGGTGACGGCTTACAGGAATTTCCCCTCCATAATAGAGATGTACAAGTTCCTCTTCTTCTTCAATCTCCCAACAGGGTTTATGAGCTATGCGACCATACTGCTGGTCAGGTACTCTATAGACTACTATCATCAATATCAGGAAGAAGAACTCAAAGCATCGCGCCTCAAAGCGGAACTGGCCGAGGCACAGTTGCAGGCGCTCAAGATGCAACTGCATCCGCATTTTCTCTTCAATACTCTCAACTCGATTTCTGCGCTTCTGGACGAAGACGTTGAAGCCGCCGATGAGATGCTTGCCCGGCTGGGAGATTTTCTGCGTCTCACGCTTGAAAACTCCGGCGCTCAGGAAGTCACCCTCGAAGAGGAGATGCAGTTCCTCAGATGCTATCTGGAGATCGAGCGCGTAAGGTTTCAGGACCGCCTCACCGTGCGTATGAAAATAGAACCCGCGACGCTCCGTGCGCAGGTGCCGAACCTCATTCTCCAGCCCATAGTCGAAAACGCCATAAGGCACGGGGTCGCGCACGTTGCCGGTCCCGGTTGTATAGAGGTCGCAGCCAGCCTCGATAACGGTTCGCTCCGCCTGCGAGTCACGGACAACGGATGCGGAATGGGAACGAGCGGTGAGCTTCCGGGCAACGGCTTCAGAGAAGGGGTGGGCCTCACGAATACGCGCGCGCGACTGCAACAACTCTACGGCGCGAATCACAGCTTCGAAATGTCAGACGCCCCCGAAGGCGGGCTGCAAGTCACTTTGACGATCCCTCTTCAGTACCCCGACCGTAAGGGAGGGGATTCTTCGGACTTGACGCTTGCGCAAGAGGTGGCTTTCGGATGAGCGATTCCTTACTAACGCGAGTCTTGATCGTGGACGACGAACCGCTGGCGCGGCGGCGTATACGGAAACTTTTGAGCAACGACCCTGAAATAGAGGTGATAGGGGATTGCGGCAACGGGCGCGAAGCCGTAAAGGCCATAAGCGAGCAGTCGCCCGACCTGGTATTTCTGGATGTGCAGATGCCTGAGATGGACGGATTTGCAATCCTGGAATCCCTCCCGCCCGAACAGGTGCCCTTCGTCGTATTCGTGACAGCCCACGACCAGTACGCGCTGCGGGCGTTCGATGTCTACGCTCTCGATTATCTCCTGAAGCCCTTCGACCGCCGACGCTTCGATAAGGCATTGCAGAGGGCGAAAGCTCAGATAAGGAAAGAGCGTGGCAGCGACCTCGGACGGCGGACCATCGCTCTGCTCGAAGAACTGCGGGCAAAATCGAGCCACGAGGAGCGGGTGGTGATAAAGGCGGGCGGGCGGGTCTTCTTTCTCAAGGCGGAAGATATAGATTGGATAGAGGCCGAAGGCAAATATGTGCGCCTGCATGTGGGCAGCAAATCCTATCTGCTGAGAGAGGCGATAAGCGCGATGGAGGCTCAACTCGACTCCAAAAAATTTCTGCGCATACACCGCTCGACCATCGTACACATAGACCGTATTCGAGAATTGCAGCCCTGGTTTCACGGCGAATACCGAGTCATTCTCAACGACGGCACACAGTTGGTGTTGAGCCGGGGCTGTCGCAAAAAGCTCGGCGATCTTTTGGGAAGCTCACTCTGAGGAAACGATGAATGCAGATTTTGTCCGTGGTCCGGCAGCGAGTACGCTTCCGTCCGTCGTTCGTTGTTGCGGTAGCGCGGGGCTGCCGCTAAAGATGCAACGGACCACTGGCCACTGACCAATGACTCTTCCTCATTTCTTAGGCACGAGGTTCAAAGTTGGCTCAACGAAATTATCGCGATCCGCTACATAACATAATCTCGCTCGACGAATCGCTCCCGGAGGACCGCCTCATAGTCGACCTCATCGACTCGGCCGAGTTCCAGCGCCTGCGCCGCATAAAGCAGTTGGGCCTTGCGATGTTCACATACCAGGGCGCCGAGCACAGCCGCTTCACTCATTCACTGGGCGTCATGCACCTTATGACGAGGGCGCTCGATTTGCTGGGCGCGCATCACCCCATAAGCGAAGAAGCGCGCGTGGTGGGTCGCGCGGGCGCTCTGCTTCATGACCTCGGACACGGGCCGTTCTCGCACGTCATAGAAAAGGTCTTTCGCTTCCATCACGAAGACTGGAGTCGGCGCATAGTGCTCGACCCCGGCACAGAGGTACACCAGGTGCTCTGCCGGTTCGATTCGTCGCTGCCCGAAAAGCTTGCCGCGCTCTACAGCCACGACTACACGCCGGGGTTCATATCGCAACTCGTATCTTCGCAACTCGACTGTGACCGCATGGATTATCTTCTGCGCGACAGCCTGATGACGGGCGCGAAATACGGCATATACGACATGGAATGGGTGCTGCACGCGCTCAACATCGAAGGAGACCGCGTTTATGTCGAGTGGAAGGGGCTTTACGCCGTAGAAGAATACCTTCAAGCGCGCTACTACATGTTCCGCCAGGTCTATTTCCATCGCACTCTGAGGTCTGCGGAGGCGGTGCTGGTTTCAACGCTCAAGCGCGCGCGCGAGTTGATTCAGCAAGACCGATTGGGCTTTCGCATGCGCGGACAGGTATTCGAGAAGATGCTCGTGGGCGAAGAGGTGACCACAGGCGAATACCTGCAACTCGACGATGCGGACGTGACCTTTCACCTGAAACAGTGGACGCGCGAGCGCGACCCTCTACTCGTAGACCTTGCGAAGCGGTTCATAGACAGAAAGCTGTTCAAGGCTCTGGACCTGACGCTTTCGGGCGATGGGGCGAAGCGTTTCTGGACTGAGGCGCGGGAGATAGTGACGAGAGCAGGTCTCGACCCGGAATATTACCTTATAATGGACAGCGCATCCGACATACCTTATTACGGCTATTACTCGCCTGTGGGCGTTGACCCGAAAAGCCTGATTTATATAGAGACGGGAGGGCCTAAGCGCGAGGTGCGCGAAATCAGCGAGGTATCGGAGGTGGTGCGAGGGATGCGCGGCTACCAGATAGACCGCGTATGTTTTCCAGCAGAAGTAATGGCCGAGATGTCGCGCCTCATAGATGAATGCGCCACAGAAGCGCAAGCGGGCAGCGCCAATTGATATCGGCCCTCAGCCGTCAGCCGTCAGCTATCAGTCTTCCATCTGAAAACCGATAGCTGAAGGCTGAAAATATATAGAAGCTTGAGCACTCGCGTTCGATTCTATTCGTTCGTCACCCGTAGTGAGGAATTCCAGGCGGCGACAGACACTACTATACATCATAAATTCGCAGAGTCAATTCCCCGCACAGGTAGCCGAAGAAAGAAATCTTTATGCGCAATTCAGCTATCAGTCTTCAGCCATCAGCCGTCAGCTTTCAGACCGAAGACACAGGTTGGATGACACGGCGACACTTGTCCCTGCGAGAGCTTCACAGCCGCAAGCTATCAGATTTCGGGCTGAAGGCTGATAGCTGAAGGCTGACGGCTGATTATTGATTGCCTGTAGAGGAGTATGTCTGATATTTGACCAGGGCTTCGCGAAACCGCTCCGCTTCGGATCGGGCCACCTTGAATTTGTGAGACTTATTCTGAAATTGCAGGATCATTTCATCTTTGGTTATTCGCACGCTGACACCCACAAGATTGGCCGAAAAATCGTCATCTTCGCTTCCATCATAGCGCACGCCCGTCGCGCTTACGCTCAACCTGCCCTGGCAGGAACCGCCGAATATTCCTCCATGGCTGTGCTTGACCTGAATCGTTACGGGAACAGGTTCGGCAGCCTTCTGGCGCTGTTGCTTTTCGATGTCCTCTATCTTGTCATCAAGGGTGGCGATCATATACAACTGGCTGCCCCCGAGCGCCCGCGCCTTTTTGTATTGATCGAGCGCGGTCGCCTTATCCCCTCGCGCAAAGGCTATGTCTCCGAGCGCGGCTATCGAGGAGCGATACGAATCGTCATCTATCGCCGGCATTTTGCGGAAGTAATATGCCGCTCGGTCGAGTTGGCCGGTCAGCATAAGTGAACGAGCGAGGGCGAATATGACGTCGGCTGTGCCTCTGTTATTGTTGATGGCGAACTCAAGATCGGGTATGGCCGCTCTGAACTCCTCGTTGCGATACTTATCGAGGCCCTCTATGCGGCGGGTCTCCGGGTCACTGGCTTTCGCAATTTCAGCCGAGTGGCGATCCCTTAGCTCACGCAGTCGTGTACGTAGTTGTTTGTCTTCGGGGAAGTATCGAGTGATATCTTCCAGTTGTCTGATTGCGCCCTTGATGTCGCCGCGCGCAATGGTTTGATCGATTGCACCGACCAGCTTGGCTCTGACTTCATTGTGGACTGCGCGCGCCGGCGCGTTCTGGCGGTCTATGGCCAGCACTTCCTTCGAATAGTAATAAGCGCTGGCACCATCGGGGCGGATCAGGTTGTCTGCTCGCAGGGCTTCTTCGGCCTTACGCACGAGGTCGCGCACTTCGCCCCGGCGCGACGTGAGGCGGGCTTCGACTCTCGACGCGGCGGCGCGCGCTTCCGCGTCATCGGGATAGTATTCGACAAGCAGTATGTATATTTCCTGCGCCTGCCCCAGATGGTTCTTCGATTCCGCCGCTTTCGCCGCCGAGTGCATCGCTTTGCGCACGCGCTCACGCATATCGATTGCAAACTGATTCGCCGGGTCGATCCTCCGGATCAGTTCCGCGTAGTAGAGCGCGCTGTCTTCGAAGGGTATCCCATAATGACCACGCGAAAAGGCATCCTCGGCTCTCTGCTGGGAGGATTTCACTATCTCTTCCGGCGCGAGTCCCCATGAGTCTGTAGGCGGCAATATCTTGAGGGTGAACTCAAGCGGCTCGGATTTCGATATGACGATTTCTTCGCTCACCGGCTCGTATCCATCCTTGGTGATCGTCACCCTGTAAGTGCCCTTCTCTATCTGTTCGATTTTGACCGGCGATTGACCGTAGTTCTTGCCGCCAAGCTCTATTTCGGCGCCCGAAGGCACAGTCAGGATCACGAGATTGTTGATGGTCGAAGGGCTTTTCGTTATCACATAGACGCCCGCTATGGTGAGCAAAATCAGCAGCAACGCCGAACCCGCCGCAAGCAGCAACCAGCGATTGCCCGGACGACGATTTGCAGGGCGAGCATAAGGCGGCTCCTCTGTGATGAAAGACTCGTCCCCTGTTTCCGACGGGCCACTCACAATGTCAGGGGCCGACGCGGCGCTCCGGCCTGACGGCGTCGCAGGTAAAACCGTCGCGCTCGGCGGTTGAGCAGCAGTTTTCAGATCGCCTGGCGCACTTCCGGCTGCTAAAGCGTTTGCATCGGGTGCGCGTTCGGCTTTTTCGCGCGAGTCGGGATTTGGTTCTGTTGAAGAAGACATTTGTTACCCGAATGTGATCTCATTATAAGCCGGGCGGCGCGCTCCCACAAACACGCCGGCCGAGCGGTTCAAGTTACGGTCAGAATCTGCGATGCTATATGGTCTACGCAGCGGCGTGCGACCCGCATGGCGCTCTTCATGTGCAATTCTCGCGTTATGTGCCCCGCGACGTAGAGTCCCTTTACATTCGTTTCATAAGTGCTGGGATCATAAACCGGCCGACCGTCACCGGCAAGCTCGACGCCTGCATCTTCGAGCAGTCGCGTATCGGGATCAGCCCCTATCAATGCGAAGATATGATCGCATTCGATCTCAAGCCTTTCCTGCTTCCCGTCGCGTGCGACGCGAAGCAGGGCCGAACAAGGAAGACTCTTTTCCTCAAGCGGAAGAATCTCGATCACCTGTGAGGAAGTGAAGAGTTCGATCATCCCCTCTGATATGGCGCGCTCAAGCGGCTCGCGCACCCAGGGCTTGATGGCTGCGCGCACGACCGAATCGGCTCTCGATTCGGCTGTAGAAGGCCCTGTGCCTTCCACTGTCTCCCGGTCGAGCGATGGCCGTCGAACCGAAAGCGTGACCGAGGCTCCCGCCTCAGAGAGGAACAGCGCCGCTTCTGCGGCGGAGTTTCCGCCGCCCACGACCAGCACGCGCTTCATCGCGTAAGGGTGCGCTTCCGAAAAACTATAAGACACACGCCGATCATTTTCTCCGGGAACGTTCAATTTCCGCTTGCGACCGAAACCGCCGGTCGCTACCAGGACCGCGCGGGCGCTGTATAGCCCTCCATCCGTTTCGACCGAAAATCCTTCGCCTGTGCGCACGATATGGCGTACATCTTCTCCCGTGCGAACCTTTATCCCTTCAGAGACGATCACTCGGGCATAATGCGTAAGCACCTCCTCGCGTGTGGGCTTGGTGTTTACGCGCAGGCCGCCGGGCAAAAGTTCGACCTCATCGGCGGTTGAAAAAAGCGGTCTGGCTATCGGATAGTGGTACAGCGTATTGGCTATAACACCTCGCTCTATAACGAGATAATCGAGTCCGTGCCGCATGGCTTCGAGCGCCGCCGCAAGGCCCGATGGTCCGCTGCCTACTATTATAAGATCGTACATTGCCTGCCATTTGCTTTCGACTGCTGAAGTAAGGATACCGCATTCCAATTATCTGCGGCAACAGCCGTATGCCTCCGAAGGCAAAAGGCAAAAGGTAAAAGGTAAAAGTGAAGCCGCAATGCTTTTTGCCTTTTTACTTTTTACTTTTGCCTTCTTCTGGTTCTCCTGCGTCGGGTATCTTGATTCCCTTCTCTTCAGCCGTTGCGCGCGCCTCTTCATATCCGGCGTCGACGTGGCGGGCCACTCCTATGCCCGGATCGTTCGTGAGCACGCGGTTCAATCTCCGCGCGCCGTCAGAGGTGCCGTCCGCCACAGTCACCTGTCCCGCGTGAAGCGAATAGCCTATGCCGACCCCGCCGCCGTTGTGAATCGAAACCCAGGACGCGCCCGATGCGGTGTTGAGCAGCGCGTTCAGCAAGGGCCAGTCGGCTATCGCGTCAGAGCCGTCCTTCATCCCTTCGGTCTCACGATACGGCGAAGCCACAGACCCCGTGTCGAGATGATCGCGGCCAATCACTATCGGGGCTTCGAGCCTGCCCGTGCGAACGAGATCGTTCATCGCCTCGCCGAACTCCGCGCGCTCACCATAACCGAGCCAGCATATCCGCGACGGCAGCCCTTGAAATTGCACGCGGTCGCGCGCAAGCTCTAACCATCTCGACAGAACCTGATCGTCGGGGAAGAGTTCGAGGGCGAGATTGTCCGTCTTCCGAATGTCTTCTGCGCTGCCCGAAAGCGCGACCCATCGAAACGGTCCTCGCCCCTGGCAAAAGAGCGGGCGTATATATTCGGGCACGAATCCCGGTATCTCGAACGCATCTTCCACCCCGGCTCGTTTCGCCTGAGCGCGGATGTTATTGCCATAATCGAAAGTGATAGCGCCCATGCGTTTCAGGTCGAGCATGGCGCGCACATGCGCGGCCATAGCATCCATAGAACGGCGCGTGTACTCATCGGGGTCATCGCGGCGCAAGATGGATGCTTCTTCGAGGTCGAGTCCGTTCGGGACATAGCCGTTAAGAGCGTCGTGCGCGCTCGTCTGATCCGTCAGCAGGTCGGGGACTATACCACGTCTTACGAGTTCAGGCAGCACGTCCGCGCAGTTGCCCACAAGCCCGACCGAAATGGCTTCGCCTTTTGCGCGCGCGTCTTCGATCATGCGGAGCGCCTCGTCGAGGTCTGTGGCCTGCCGGTCGCAGTAACCCGTCCGCAATCGCTTCTCTATTCGCGCAGGGTCAACCTCCACGCCTAAGAAGCAAGCGCCATTGAGAGTCGCAGCAAGCGGTTGTGCGCCGCCCATTCCGCCCATTCCGCCCGACACGACGAGCTTGCCTCCGAGCGACCCGCCGAAGTGTTTATTGGCGGCAGCGGCGAACGTCTCGAACGTCCCTTGCACGATTCCCTGGCTGCCTATGTATATCCATGAGCCGGCGGTCATCTGTCCGTACATGGTAAGCCCGAGGCGTTCGAGGCGGTGAAACTCGTCCCAGTTCGACCAGTGGCCCACGAGGTTTGAGTTCGCTATCAAAACGCGCGGCGCGTACTCGTGCGTGCGAAAGATGCCGACAGGCTTGCCCGATTGAACGAGCAGCGTCTCATCATTTTCAAGCTCCCTGAGCGAGCGCACCATCGTATCAAACGCCTGCCAATCGCGCGCGGCCCGTCCCGTCCCGCCGTAGACGATCAACTCGTCGGGCTTTTCCGCGACATCAGGGTCGAGATTGTTCATGAGCATTCTGAGCGCGGCTTCCTGATGCCAGCCCTTACAACTTATTTCGCTCCCGCGCGGCGCTTTTACTCTTCTCGATTGGCCCATTATGTTTTTCGATTCGAACCTTCGATTTTGAAATATGAGACTCTCACCCGCAGCGAGGATTCTAGCACAGGTAACGAGAGCAGGTCTAAGCAGGCGATGAAGCCTGCGCGCGATGGCCGCCCCGTAGGTTCACTATCGCGTATCCGGTCGCTTGAAAGAGCGCCCTGGAAAACTTTTTCGACCTCTTTTCTGACGCATCCGAAGCAAATATTTTCCGGTTCGAGCAACGGGCGAATTGCCGGCCGCCTCCGGCCTCCGGCTCCCCTTATGCCCCAAACAGGTTATAAATCAATGATTTACGAAAAATTTTATTTGGCATTTCGTCCGATTTGTCGTATAATCCAGTCACACGAAGTTTGGGAGCCCATTCCTGACTCGTGCGTTAAAGATATAGAGCAGAAGAGGTGATTATGACTAAAGCAAGAGAGTTGTTTCAGGATCGCAAGATGTTCATGTACGTGCTTGTCGCAATAGTCATGTCGGGCTACGATGCAGTAGCCACGATGCAGCACATAGGGCGGGGCGTCGCGGCCGAAGGGAATCCCTTCATGGAATCGCTCATAGAGACGAACGCGCTGGTATTCTTTCTGGTGAAGATGGCGCTCACATCTCTTTGTTTACTTATCTGCTACAACTTTTCCCACCTGCGGATGGCGAGGCTGGGGATACGCCTGACGGTAATCATTTATTCATTCGTCTGCGCATACCATGTATTGATAGTCTTCGCCGCGTGACGAAAACCGGCTCGACTCAGGGCGAGCATAAGAATAAAAGCCGGGCCTTCCGGAATCTCCGAGAGGCAGGCCCGGATTCATCTCTCCGCTCGGTATTTGATTTATTACGCGCTTGATGCGCAAGCCTTTCCTGTCACTCATCACCTTTGAGCTTTACAATATCGAACGATTGCGGGGCGTCCATCGGGGGACGGGTCCGTAAGGCGGGCGGAAATCGCTATTGCGGGCGTGGGAGGCCAGGGGATAAAATTGTTGGCTTGAGATCGCGCCGGGATTCAACGCAAATAGCCCCAGGAGAGTTCGCCCGCAGGCAAATTGACAGAGGGGGCCGACTACTCTATAGTGTGCCGGACTCGTTCTATTATTCTACTTATAGTGGTTGCGAGTTGCAGCCACGAGGTTATGAATGTTCAGACTCGAAAAACTTCAAATCAGCGGCTTCAAATCCTTCGTCGACCGCGCCCACCTCTCATTCGGTGAGGGGATAACTGCCGTCGTCGGTCCGAACGGATGCGGCAAGTGCCTGGCCGGGGATTCTATGGTGACACTTGCCGACGGGCGCGATGTGCAAATACGCGAATTGGTCGAGACCGCTTTGAGCGACTCTCGCAAAATAGAGACGCTCGATGACGGAGTGCTGACGCGAGAGAATCCTCAAGGCGTCAATATACTCTCGCTCAACCCGGACACGCTCCGTCTCGAACCCCGCCCGGTCGCCGCTTTCATTAAACGGCAAGCTACGCCACACCTCTTGCGCGTCCGCACTCGCTCCGGCCGCGAAGTTACGGCAACGCCCTACCATCCATTGTTTACCCTGGAGAATGGTCACCTGCGGACGCTCAAGGCAGAAGAATTGAAAGTTGGAGTCCGGCTGGCCCTTCCTCGACATCTCCCTGTGTCGGGCAGTGAAGTCGCTTTGCCTCCTTTCGAAGTCATGGAGCGGTTCAAGAGCGAAGATCGCGTTTACGCTTTCAGCACCCTGCAACTTCATTACCCTGCTCAATCTCTCTCATTCGTCGGCAGCAAACGCCACGAGCTTGAAGCTTTGCGGGAGTTGCCTTCAGCCTCGAATCCCAATTACGACCTTGTCCCCGGCGTTACTTCGCTCGTCAAGGAGGCCGTCGAAGCGGCAGGTTTGAAAATCAAACCTCACCGTCGAGAGATTCCCAAACTTGCAGCTTACTTGGAACAAAGCTGTGAAGCCAGCCGGGGTGGGCTTCTCGAAGTCATAGATTACATAGAACGCCTGGGAGCGACGCCCGAGCTGGCCCGCGAGCATTTGGATAGACTCTCCACTCTTGCGACATCAGATGTCTATTGGGATGAGATCGTCAGCGTCGAACAGGTCACGCCACCCGATGAATGGGTTTATGACCTGAGCGTCGCCGAAACACATAATTTCGTCGCGGAAAATATAATCGTTCACAATAGCAATATCGCTGACGCGATCTCCTGGGTGCTCGGCGAGCAGTCGGCCAAGAACCTGCGTGGCGGCAAGATGGAAGACGTTATCTTTAACGGCACGCGCGACCGCAAACCTACGGGAATGGCCGAAGTCATACTCACGCTCGTGGCCATAGAAGATATAGCCGCCCGTGTTGCCGAAGACGAGCAAGAAGACGATGAGAGCCGCTACCATGACGCCATGGAAAATGCCGAACGCGCCGCCGAAGCCGCCCGCTCCATCGTCGAAGAGATGACCGAGGTCGAAAACGAAGCAGAGGAGCAGAGGAGCAGGGGAGCAGGGGAGCAAGGGAGCGCAGGAACCGCAGGAGCATCGGAAGATCAACCACAGATAACACAGATAACACAGAGAATATCTGAGAAATCTGTGCAATCAGTGGTCAGTTTCACATCTCCACTCATAGTTGAAGGCGACGGCGGGCAAAGCGAACAAACCGAGCAGGCCGAAGAGCAAGCTCAACCTGACGAAGCGCAGAAAGTCAGTAGCCCAAGCGTCAGCGCGGGCTCTCATAAACGCTCGTTCCGGCGGCGCAAACGTCCTGCGGTCGCAATATCCGCCGGAGAGCGAATCACCGTAGGGCGAAGGCTCTATCGGACGGGCGACAGCGAGTATCTTATAAACGGCCGCGCCTGCCTTCTGCGCGACGTTCAAGACCTGTTTGCAGGCACAGGGCTTGGCGGCGCGCATTACGCCATCATAGAGCAAGGCCGCATAGGGCAGATTCTCTCGTCAAAACCCCTGGACCGCCGCGCCCTCATAGAAGAGGCCGCGGGCATAACCAAATTCAAATCGAGAAAACGCGCCGCCGAGTTGAAACTCGAATCGGCCAAACAGAACCTCACGCGACTCAACGACATCATCAGCGAAGTCGAGCGCCAGATAAACAGCCTCAAACGTCAGGCCCAGAAAGCACGCCGCTACCGCAGGCTTCGTGAAGAGATGCGGTCGCTTCTGAAGATAGTATTCACAGCCGATTACTATCGCCTCAATGAAACCTTCGAGCGATTGACCGCAGATCTCAAAGCCGCAGAGCTTCAACAATTCGAGTTGGACCGCAGGCTTTCGGAGCAAGAGGGCCAGCATCGCGCCGCACAGATAGCGGCCCGCGAGGCCGAAGACCATCTCGCAGGGTTGCGAGAGCGGGCCGCAGCCCTTGAGCTTGAAGCCGACCGCGCCCGCAACCGAAAAGCCTTCGAACAACAACAGGCCGCCTCGACGGCCGCGCGCATAGAAGAGGTCGAGCGCGATCAGAGGGCGCTCGACAGCCGACTCGCTCTCTTGCTCGAAGAGGCACGCCGTCAGGCCTCGTCGCTCGACGCGCTCGAAGCCGAACTGAGCGCCGAGCAATCGGATTTGCTTGAGCGAGAGGGTGAGTATCAAAAACAGTCGGCCGAACTCCGGCAGGCCGAAAGCCACATAGAGCAACTGCGCCAGCGATTGCTCGTCGAGATAAGCGCGACCGAGCGATTGCGCAACCTGAGCTCCAACCTCGAAGATGCATTGCGGCGGCTCGATCTCAGAGGATCGAACCTGCGCGCCGAACAGACAAGGGCCGATGCAAGATTGAATGAAGCATCCGGCGAATACTCCCGCGTGGGTGGCGAGGTCGAGCGCGACCGCGCTCGGCAGAGTTCGCTTGCGGCGCGTATATCTGAAAACGCTTCGGCCATGAGCGCGCTCCGCGAAGAAGAAGAGCGGCTTCGTGCCGACCTCGAAGAGACACACACCGAGCGCACGTCGGCCGAGCATCGCCTCGCCTCGCTCGAAGACCTCGACGCGCATCACGCATACTATTCGGATGCCGTCCGTCATGTGCTCTCGCCCGAACAGGCAGCGCGCGTAAACGCTATCGGGACGCTCGCGGATTTCGTGGAGGTCGAGCCGCAATACGAGCGGCTGGTCGAGAGCCTCTTGGGACGTGAGCTTCAATGCATGCTCGTGCCGACGATTGATGACGCGCTCTCAGGGGTCGAATACATAAGGGCTGAAGGATTGGGTCGGGGCGCGTTCCTCGTCGTGGGACTGCACGGAGGCGAAGGAGGGCCTTCGGATTTCCTGTTCGAATCCACAGAGGCCCAAAACGGCGCGGATGCAGAGGAGCAGAAGAGCGAAGGGGCAGGAGGAGACGCGGAGACGCGGAGACGCGGAGACGCGGAGACGGAATACTGGTCCCCGACCCCCGACCCCCAACAGAAAGCGTCGCAATTCGAGATCGAAGTGCTCAAGGCCGTAGACCTTTTGGGACTCAGACCTGAGATCAAATCGGTCGTCGAGCGCGCCTTTCCCGACAAGTGCGCGGCGGCGGTCGTGCCCGATATCGAGGCGGCTCTTCACCTGTCGATTGAAAATCCTTCCCGCATCTACGTCACTTATGAAGGCGAGCAGGTGTCGGGCGGACGCTTGATAATCACTTGCTCGCCCGCCGGACAGAAAGGCGCTTCGCTTCTCGGTCTCAAGCGCGAAATCAAACAATTGCGAGTGCGAATCGAAACGCTCGGCGATGAGGAAAGCCGTATCGCTTCCGAGCTCGATAACGCTCGCCGACGACTCGGAGAGGCGCAAGGGGGGGCCTCTGCGCTCGATCAGGAACTCCGCCAATATGAGAAGGCCGCCGCCGCGCGCGATTCTGAATTCCAGGGGCTTGCCCGCGACCTCGAACGCGCAGAGCAGCACGTGCGCGTGGTCGCTTCGGAAATGGAACAGACCTCGGAAGAGCGCGCGGAACTCGAATCGCGCATAGAGCGATTGACGGCAGAGC
The DNA here is from genome assembly GCA_022615215.1 of Blastocatellia bacterium. Classification (GTDB taxonomy): domain Bacteria; phylum Acidobacteriota; class Blastocatellia; order UBA7656; family UBA7656; genus JAKEHD01. The sequence continues at coordinate 3,680 of JAKEHD010000107.1, read as the reverse complement.
TTCTTGCGGCCGAAACCTCTCAGGACGAGCTTCAGCAATCGCTCGCCTCGGCACAGGCGGATTTTGCGGATCGGCGCAGTCGCGCAGAGCAGCTATCGGAAGAACTCTCTTCCGCGCGGGCGTCTGTTGCGGCCCGCGTCGAGCGATTGCAAGCGGCCCGCGCCGAAAAGCGGCGAATCGAAAACGAAGCCGAAGAATTGCGGTCGCGCATGAATCGCAATCGCCTGGAACTCTATGAGAGCCACAACCGCATAGAACAACTCGCGGCCTCGCAGATTGAAGCGGGCAGCCAGGGAGAGCGCCTTGAAGCCGAGCAGTCTCGCTTGAGCGAAGAGATCGCCGCCTCATCCGATGCTCTGCAATCGGCGCGCTCGCGCGCAGATGAACTCGAAACGGCGCTCAGTCAGCAGAGGCAGGCGGCCTCCCTTGCGCACGACCGCCGGGGAGAGATAGAGGTCGAACTCGCGCGCATAGAATCGGAAGCCGAGCACCTTTCGAAGACCTGTTTTTCCGAACTCGCCATGCCGCTTGAAGATGTCGTAACGAGCATCGAACTCGGACGGGCGGCCGAGGGGCACTGGGCCGCGTCCTCCGAAGAGGAGACCGAAGCCGCAGGAGAGAGGAGCGGGGGGATAGAGGAAAAGGATGAAAACCGGAGCGAAGGCGTCGATTCATCCCTCATCCTTCATCCTTCATCCTTCCAAATAGAGACCCACAGGGCGAAGCTCGATGAGATACGCGCCCGAATAGACGGCCTCGGGCCTGTGAATATGATGGCGCTCGAAGAGCTTGAAGAGGCGGACGAGCGGTTCAAGTTCTTGTCCGAGCAGAGGCGCGACATTTTAGATTCGATCAAGGCCACAGAAGAAGCGCTCTCTGAGATCAAGCGGCGCTCGCGCGAACGCTTCCGCCATGCCTTCATTCACATAAATGAGAATTTCCAGAAGATGTTCGTGGAACTCTTCGGCGGCGGGCGCGGCGAGATGATACTCATCGATGAAGACGACATACTGGAATCCGGGATCGATCTCATAGCCCAGCCGCCGGGCAAACGGCTCCAAAACGTTCTTTTACTCAGCGGCGGCGAAAAAGCGATGGCCGCCATAGCCCTCGTGCTCGCCATATTCCAATATCGTCCCTCGCCCTTCTGCATACTCGACGAAGTCGACGCGCCGCTCGACGAGGTGAACGTGGGCCGATTTTCTGATAAGGTAATCGAGATGAGCTCGGATACCCAGTTCCTCGTCATAACCCACAACAAACGCACGATGGAGGCCGCGCGCGCACTCTACGGCGTCACGATGGAAGAGCCGGGTATCTCGAAACTTGTCTCAGTGAAATTTGAGTAGGAGGATGTGAACTGCCTTTGAAGGAAACAGGAAAAAGTGAAGAAGATCGTCACTCGTCACTCGTCACTCGTCACTTGTCGCTGCCGTTTTTGCCTTTTGCATTATTGAGAGCCTCTCGCCATAAAGATTTCTTTCTTACTTTAGCGTTGTTGCTGGTTGTGATATTCATGCTCGACGGGGCGGCCAGGAAAGAAATCCTTGTCGTCGGCGCCGCGCAAGATGGCGGAGAGAAGTCCGCCGCTATGAGTTTCAGCTACGTCTTTGAAAACAAGCGATTTTACATACCTCTCATCGAGATCGACCTGGTCCCGGACGGCAGCGGCGAACTCCGGTTCAAACGCGGCGAATCCGACGACATACTGGAGCGGAAACTAAAGCTGCGGCCTGAGACCCTTGCGCGCATTCGCTGGCTCGTCGAGGACTCGCAATTTCTCACTTCCGACGAGGACTATCAACACAAGAAGGATTTCTCGCACCTGGGCTGGATGACCATCACCACGCGTCAGGGCGAGCGCGAGCGCAAGGTACGGTTCAACTACACGGTGCATCCCGATATGGAAGAGCTTGCGGCCATCTTTCGGGGCATCGCCACGCAGGAAATACACCTGTTCGACATAGACCTCTCTCAGCAATATCAACCGCTCGATTTGCCGCGCCAGATCGAAATACTTGAAAACGATCTGCGACTGGGGCGCATAGCCGAGCCGGAGGGGCTGATTGGGCCGTTGCGCGAAATAGCCAATAACGATGTCTTCCCGCTGATAGCGCGCAACCGTGTGAAGCGCGTGATAGAGAGCATAGAGAAGAAAAAATACAAATCGCCTGTGAAAAGCAAGTGATGCGTGAAAAGCCTTCTGGAAGAACTCCGCCAACATTACGACATAAAGATTCTTTCTTGAGCCGCATGCTCGCTTTGTGGAAATGATGGATATATGGAGGGGATGGTGCCACGCCTGACAGCGCAAAAGTGCATCTGGATTGGTTCGCTATGCCCTGCGCTCTCTTCATTCACAAATTGAAGACGAAAGAGAAGGCGCGCAGCCTCTTTGAAGGTCAACATAAAGATCTCTTTCTTGATAAAGACTTCTTTCTTGTGCAGGCGCGTCTCTATACTGAGCAGGCCGGGGTAGTGGCGGAGGCGGTGGGAGAACTCAGATGAGCCTGTTTGAGAACCCAACCTAAGATAATGGGGAGTGACTTGCCAACCATTTCCGACATCGCGCTCGTCGCTGACTTGACCGACTCCCAGCGGGCGCTGATGGTGCGGTACGCGGCACGCCCGCGTTCCATCCGCCCGCACGAGTGGCGTGCTTGCTTGCGGCGTTTGACGTAATGGGCAACAGCACCTTGACGGTGGACGGGCAGACGCGCCGGTTCGCGGCCTTTTATGACGAGTTCGCGGAGGACCGCTATGCGGCCAGATTCATCGAGGCGCTGCAAGGACTCACAGACGTTGAAGCAGACGGCTTAACTCTTGTCTCGGATTTCGCCGAGAGGGTGTTGACAGACCTTGAGCAAGCGGGCGTGCCGTCAGCGGGCAGCGTCGGCGAACGCCGTCTGATTGCTTTCTGCCATTATTGGTGGACATCGTTCGGGAAAGGCTATGTTCGTGAGGTTACTGTCTTTCGTGACTTGACGGCCGCCGGTATTGCCTTCGACGCCCACGACCTGAGCGATAAGCGCCAGCGGTTTTCGCCCTACGACCTGACGGTGTCCGGGTGGCGCGGGGACATCAAGACCTCTACTCTATTTCCTGCACACGCGCCGCTCTTGGCCGCTGGCGAATGACTTCTACATCGTGGGACTCTTTGACGAGACGACGCGGCGGAAGTTGGACATCGTGATGATGAAGCCGGCGGTGTGGGAGAGGCTGGACGGCGAGCCTCTGCCCTGCGAGTTGCGTGAGGTCGCTCGTCACTTCCCACAGCCGACGCAGGTAATGGTGCGCGACGAGACCCTGATTGTTGTAGAATATGAAGCCTGGAAACGTTGCGTCCTGCAATATCAGCAGCAGGCAAAGGGAGAACCTGTATGAACGGCAAGAAAATCGAAGACCTCTCTGCACAGGAATTTCGCGGCATGTTGGATTACATGGCCAGCGAGGAGTTCGACCACCTGACGGTCGCTCAGTTCTTCGACGTGCTCGCTGCGATGGAGGAGGACGAGCCCCGCGAGACAATCGAACTGAGGGCGACCGTGAAGGAGGGACAACTCACCTTCCTGGAACCCGCCCCGCTCCCGGCGCACGGCAACGAGATTCGCTTTGGCGACAAGCGCGTGGTCATCAAACTCGTGCCCGAGGAAGCAAGCAGCCTAGCGCCTTGAGAACCC
>JAKEHD010000638.1 GCA_022615215.1 Blastocatellia bacterium | reverse complement strand
GATAGCTGATGGCTGATAGCTGATGGCTGATAGCTGATGGCTGACGGCTGAAGATCACCTGACGGCTCTGCCAACCCTCAGATAGAGCGGCCATGTCACTCGTTTCTCAAGCGCCGGGTCGCCCCACATCCGCTTCAGGTCTTCTGTAATAAGTTCAACCGGATCGCTGCCGTTCACCTCTTTGAAGGTCTGCACGGCCGACCACGTGCCGAGAAAGCCTATCAAATGATCGAGGTTCCACGCGGCTTCGATATCGAACTGCGGAGGCGCGATCTCTTCGAATGGAAACGGCAGCGAGTAGAACTTTTCATCAACGAGGCTGTTTTCAGGCCGCCAGTATGGCTTGACCGTTTTATCATGAAACTCTTCGAGCACGCTGTCTATCGAGGGCGAAACGTGAACGAACTTGTATGCCCAGACCGCTATCACTCCGTCGCGCCTCAAGACCCGATGGGCTTCTTTGTAAAACCCATCGAAGTCTAACCAGTGCAATGCCTGAGCGACGGTTATGAGGTCTATCGAGTCAGACTCGATATCCACATTTTCAGCGGGAGAGATGAGGTAATTTATCCTTTCGTGCCTGACGGCATTCGAGAGTTGTTTTTCGCTGAGGTCGGTTGCGATGATTTGATCGAAATGGGCCGCAAGTCCCAGGGCAGCCTGTCCGTTACCCGTAGCGCAATCCCATGCCCGTTCGCGCCGCGCGGTCGTCGAAGCCAGGTATTCGAATAATTCCTTCGGATAGCGCGGCCTGTACCGGCCATAGTCGACGGCCACCTCTGAAAAATAGTCTTTAGAACTCATACAAAATAGCTCGATATCAGCTCGTGCCGTTTCAATGCCAGGCCCGTTCTATGATCTGTTTGAAATCCACCCCGGCAGGCAGAGTCCCGTAAACGGCTCCGGCTCCCCTCTCCAATCTCGATGCGCAGAAAGCGTCGGCTATCGCAGGGGGGCTGTATCTCACAAGCAGAGCGCCCTGTAGGGCGAGCGCCATCTTTTCCGTGATCGTCCGGGCGCGCGATTCCAGGTCCGTCAGGTCGTTCAATTCCTGATGCAGGTCGAAGATGAACTTATCTAATCGCCTGTCTGCTCCGCGCGAGTCGGTCAACTCATAAAGAAAAGCGGGCAGCGCTTCGGGCGAGCGGGCCATCGCTCGCAAAACGTCCAGGCTTATGACGTTGCCCGACCCTTCCCATATAGAACTGACCGGAGCCTCGCGGTAGAGGCGCGGCATGATCGATTCTTCGACGTAGCCGTTGCCGCCGAGGCATTCCATAGCCTCATAAACATGGCCGGGCGTGCGTTTGCAAATCCAGTACTTCAAAACGGCTGTGGCGAGGCGAGCGAAGGCTTGCGCCCGCGTGTCTTGTCGCGCTTCGTCATAAGCGCGGGCTAATCGAAGCATGCCGACCGTCGCGGCCTCAGCTTCGATGGCGAGATCGGCCAGCACGTTTTGCATTAGAGGTTGCTCCGAAAGCAGGTGACTGAAGGCGAAACGATGAGCGGCGTGATGAGCGGCTTGAGAGACGGCCTGACGCATGAGCGCGGCCGAAGTGATCGCGCAATCGAACCGCGTGTGCCCAACCATATCGATTATAGTCGCCACCCCCCGGCCTTCTTCGCCGACCATGCGCGCCCATGTTCGGTCGTATTCGATTTCGCTTGAGGCATTCGAGCGATTGCCGAGTTTGTCTTTCAGGCGTTGTATGAGGAAGCGATTGCGCGTTCCGTCAGGGAGCCAGCGAGGGACGAAGAAACACGACAGCCCCTTGTCGGTCTGAGCGAGTGTCAGAAAAGCATCGCACATAGGGGCCGAGCAGAACCATTTGTGCCCCGTCAATTCGTACTCCCTTCCTTCGCCGCCCATCCCTAAAGGCATGGCGCGGGTGGTGTTTGCACGCACATCCGAGCCGCCCTGCTTTTCGGTCATGGCCATGCCTATGAGAGCGGCGGTCTTCTGCCCTGCGGGAACGAAGCGGGGGTCGTATTGCGATGAAAGTATTCGCGGTCCCCACTCGACGGCGAGTTCGGGTTGATGGCTGAGAGTCGGCACCGATGCGAAGGTCATGGAGATAGGGCAGAGTATTCCTGATTCGATCTGGCACATAAGGTACATAAGCGCGGCGCGGGCGACGTGTACGCCCTGCTGCGGCTCGCTCCACGGAAGGCAATGCAACCGCGCCTGCATGGCGGTTTTCATCAACTCGTGATAAGCGGGATGGTATTCGACTTCATCGATGCGATTGCCGAACTGGTCGTGCGTGCGCAAGACGGGCGTGTAGCGATTCGCCTGAAAGCCAAGCTCGATCATGTGCCGGGTTCCCATCAACGCGCCGAACTCCGAGACCTGCTCTTCGGCCCAATCCGCTCCTTCGCGCCGCAAGCCTTCCGCGAGCGCCCTGTCGCGTTCGAAGAGGTTATATCTCTCAAGCGGCGGAGGTTGATTCCTGACTTCGTGAGTGGCGGTTGTAGCGCTCGATTCGTTGACGATCATAGGCTTCTCCTTTTGTCCATCGTCCGTTGCGGGAATAATTCTTTATTTCACCTGCGCCCGTTTGTGTCAAGCAAAAGGTAGAGAATGGATGATCGGCTGATTGAATGTAGGGGAGTTATGAAGGATGAAGGATGAGGGATGAAGGATGAATCGATGGCTTCACTCCGGTTTTCATCCTTCATCCTTCCGCCTTCATCCTTTCCGAATCGCTCCCATGCTCCTCTGCCTTCTCCGCATCCGGCGGCGGCGCTTGATCGCGTATGCTTCGGCGCGCGAGGTTTATGAGTATCGCCGCAAGCGCGAGGCTCGAAGCGCCGAGCACGAGATAGATCAGCCAGGGCAGGCGCTCGGTCAGGGGTTCGGGTTCAGGCTCGAAGACGGGATTCGGTTGCACCGTGCCGAGTTCGTATCTCACAGGTTTGGACTTCAAGAGGTCGGGCAGGTTCTTCTCGAAATCATATCGGGGCGCGCTGGCCTTAGGATTGCCGAAATAGAGTCGCAGCGGCGCGCTCACCGAATCGCTCGCGTCGAAGACTATCTGCCGGGCCGCCGCCGCAGGCTTTATGGACTCTATCGAGAGCGACGTGTTGCCATAGTCGGTCACAATCAATCGCAACTTGCTCACAAACACTTCCCTGTTTTCATCGAATGCGATTACGACAGGGGCGATCTTTTTTCCGAGGGGGCGAGTGATTTCGCCCGTCGCGACCCTCAGCACATTTTGAGGGTCGTCTGCTGTCTCCACCACGTAGGGCCGCGAGAAGGTCTCTTCGCTCACATCGAGGGTCAACTGACTGCACGGCACGCGGTTTCCGAAATCTATAATCCAGGCGGTCGCCGCCTCGCCTTCGTGGCGCGTTCGCCGCGATTCTATCCAGCCAGTGTTCCAGGTGACGAGTTCTCCTTCCTGGCGCACAACCATCAGGGCTTCCACGCCGTTGATTACGGGAGCCGCGCGGTCCGAAAGCGAATCTGCGAATACGCGCACGCGCAGATAGCGATAACGGCTCGCGGGATAACTGACACGGTTCGACTCGATGCTTTGAGTGTTCGATTCGAAACGAAAAATTATCGCGCCTGAAACTATCGTCCGCCACTCGGCGCCATCGTCGCTGCCTTCCAGATTGACGAGGCGGCGAAAGTTATCGCCCTCCGTGTCTATTTCGACCTCGTTGTGCTCTCCCGCCCCTTCGCCCAGGTCGGCCGATAGCTCGCTTGCGTTGCCCACCGCCGAGCGATTGAACTCTTTCGCTTTCACCTCGCGGCTCTCGTGTACCTTGCGAAGCACGCGCAGGCCATAAGGGATTTCGCGCTGTAGCCTGTCGTAGAGTCGCAGGTCGGCGAGGTCTTCGCGCGCGCGGCCGAACACCTCGGCCGTCACCAGAAAATCCGACAGCCCCCGCGCATCGCTCTGCGAATTGACATCAACGAAGTAAGGCCAGGCGCTCAAGCTCTCCTGACTCGAAACCGGCGCGAGCGGCGCGACCGCTACGAGCGCCAGTAACACGAATGCTATGATCGCTGATCTTTTCATTTCACTGCTTCCTTCGTTTGAAAGACTTTTTGATAGCCCCAGGCGACGGCCAGAAGCAAGAGACCGAGCGCGAAGAAGGCGATTATCCTGTAGAACTGTCGGAGCGCCGCCATATCTACGAAGACGACTTTGACGACCGTTACGGCAAACAGCGCGAGGGCCGTCCATCGCACGGCCGCCGAACGCCGGAGGAATCCCGCCGCCGCGAGCGCAGCCGCATAAACCGACCATAACACCGATAGCGCCATCTGTCCGAGCCAACGCTCATGCCGCGCATCGGCGAACGCTTTCTCCGCATTGGCGCGCATCTCGAAAAAGGTGTTGGTCTCAACCGTGAGCACGAACCAGAGCATCCCCACTGCGACGAGCGTTATCGCAAGCCCCATCAATCGTTTTTCTTCGCCGAACTTTCGATAAACCGTCGCCGCCGCGAAGAAACAGGCGACGACTACGATTGACGACAGAAAATAGCGATTGAAGACGGGAGTGAATTCCAATCGCCTGATGAAAGGCGTGTCGGAAAACAGAAGCCTTATGAGCGCCAGCGCAAAGACGGCCAGCGAGCCTGCATGTAATGCTACGGATTTTACTTGCAATGCAACCCAGAGCAGGGCTAAAGCTTCGACGGCCCAGAAGATCGTTATCCAGTTCGAGCGCAATTGAATGGGAACGGCCAAGGTCACGAGCGCGAGCGCCGTGCCTATAGTCAGCAATAACTGACGGGCTTCCATACGGCGAGCCATCATCGCCCGCGCCATCGCCGCATAAACAAGGGCGAGCGCGATAAGAAACGCGCCCATCCAGTCGTGATAATCTTTATCGAGCAAGTGATGCGAAGTGCCGAAGAAGACGAACGGATTCACGACGAGAATAGCGAGGTCTTCCAGGTGGGCGCGCTTGCGGCGCAAGACCTGCGTGACCAGGTACGCCGCGAGGAAAAAGACGAAGACCGCCGTTTGAAAGATCATCACCGCCGCTAGTTTTGCGGGATGATAGCGGTCTGCGTACCAGAGCCAGAACAGAATGTGAGTCCCTGCGAATGCCATAGAAGCGAGGCCGGGCCATTGCTTGAGCAGAGCGAGCGCGCCCGCATCGAGCGCCGCCGTGTAGCTGAAGAGCGATACATATTGATCGCGATCCGAGCGCAGGAGTATTGGGACGAGGAACCCGCCCGCGAGCGCCATTATAGCCATGATGGGCGCGCGATATAGCAGCGCGAGTCCGCCCGCTTCGATGACTAAGATGACCAGAAAAGCGAAGGCGGTCTTTTGCCCTACGAGGTTGTAAAACCCGAAGGCCGCGTACACCGACAGGTACACGAGCATTATGCCGCCCGCCGTGAGGATTTGCGAAAAGATGCGCCAGCCGCGCCTGTGATAGCGGAAGCCTGAGACGGCGAGCGCGATGCCGCCCGCTATGCCTAGCATGACGCGGCCCACTTCGCCTATCCAGCGATTCTCGAATGCGTATCTGAGGAAGAAGGCTACCGCAAATAGGATCAACACCATAGCCACCCATCCTAACCAGCGCCTTCCTATGACAGATTCCAACGCTTCGGCCTGCCCCGGCGCGATGGCGGGCATTTCAGTACCCCGACCGTGAGGGAGGGGATACGGAGGCTGCGCGGGCGGCGGCGCTGCGGGCGGCGGAGGTTGCGCAAACTCAGGCAGCGGTGCTGACGGAGGCGGAGGCGGAAAGGGCGGCGGCTCAGGTGGAGCAGCGGGCGGCGGCGTTTCGACGGGTCTGTAAGGCGCGGGCCTTCTATATTCATCAAGCGGCGGCGCGGAAGTCTGATGACGGAGCAGGGCTTCGAGCCGTTCGATGCGAAAAAGGAATTGACGTTTGACGCGCCGAATCTGAACGAGCGCGATTACAGGCAGCGCCACCCCGCAAGCGATGGCCGCAAGCAGGATGAGGAGCAGAGAGATTATAATGAATTCGTCCATAGCTGCGCTCTCAACAGAGATTCATGCACGCCTGGCAGTTCAATCCCTTCAACGTCCGGCAGGGTTCTCTCCGTAAAATTTCCAGTTCGACGCGAAGTCGCGCTTGAGCGGCTGACGGGTCAAGACCGCTCGCACCATCTCTACGGGGATGCGGTTCTCTTTCAATATCGCATCGTGAAAGTCGCGATTGGTCATCTTCCCTGAGCCTACAAGCTCTTTGTGCAGTGCGCGAAATTGCAGGCCGCCGAGCAGATAGGCGCATTGATAGAGCGGACTGTAAGTGCCTAGAAAAGACCTTCGCACCTCGGCCGTCGCATTTTCCAGTTCGTGGCCCACGCGATTGACGAGCAGGTCTATGCACTCTTTGGGAGTCATCTTCTCAAGGTGAAAACTGAGCGAAAAGATTATTCGCGCGCAGCGATGCATGCGCCAGAACAACATGCCTATGCGGTTTTCGGGCGATTTGGCAAAGTTCATGTCCCAAAGCAACAACTCCCAGTACAAGGCCCACCCTTCGCCCCAGAACGGAGTGCTGAAGGGGCGGCGATAACTGCGATGGCGCGCAGTCATGAAGCCTTGCAGGTGATGGCCCGGTATCAACTCGTGATGCACGGTCGCGCGCGAGAAGTGAATGTTGTTTCCGCGCATGCTCATGAGCTTCTGCTCGTGCGTCATGGTGTTCGTGGGATAGGAAACGCTTATGGTCTCCCCGCCGGTGAAGAACGGATTCACCAACTGGCGTTCGGGCGACATCATCTCCATGCGCCAGGTGTCGCGCGCAAGTTGAGGAACGGTCAGAAGGTCATGCTTTTCGACAAACTCGATGGCTTCGAGCGCAAGTTCCTTTATCAGTTCGGGCTGCTTGCCCGGCTCTACGTGAAGCGTCTTCACATATTCGAGCGCCTTGTGCCAGTCGTCCCCGTATCCGAGTTCTCGCGAAGCGCGCAACATCTCGTTTTCGCACCAGGCCATCTCTTTGTTTGCGATGGCGATCAACTCTTCGGGCGTGTATGGGATCATCTCATAAGCCAGGTCAACGAGCAGGGCCTCGCGCCCTATCGGGTCGCCGATTATTGTCTCTTTATCGTCGGGCTTCACTCCGATCACTTTTTCGCGCAGGAAGGCAGCATAGTTTTGCAGAGTTTGATCTACGCGCTTATAAGGATCGCCCGTCCACCAGGTGAAGACCGGATCGTAGCCGTTGTAAAATCCGACCCATCTCTTCAGCGTCTCTTTCAATCGCCCCGCAGCGACGGCCGCGCGATTGGCTACGGTCTTTTTAACCTTGATGGGAGTGATTTTGTTTTCGGCCTTCGCGTCGGATTTACTATCGGGTTTTCCTTCGGGTTTGAGTCCCGCTTCGACCGCTTTGCGCGTCTCTTCTATCTGTTTGTTCAGATTGGTAAGCAGGGCCGCGAGTTTCGCCGAATCTACAGGCTCCATGCGGCGGCGCGATTCTTCAAGCTCTATGATCGTTCCGGCAAACGGCAGGAGCGGTTGCATCTCTGCGAACTGTTTGGCCCGAATGTCGACCTGGCGCAATTCGTAGTCGAGTTGATTTTTGAAGAGCAGATAATCGATGCGTCCGTCGTGACTCATCGCGTCGAAATTCATTCGCTCAAGCCCCGCGAGCCATTCGGTGTAGAACTGCTTCAGCCGCGCGTCGCGCGTGGGCGAAAGCGGGGCGGTGTAGAAACGATTCAGGCTGCCGAAATCGATCATGTACCGCTCTATCGCGCCGCGCACTTCGCTAGGTTCGGGAGATAGGTCGTTCAGATTGGCGTATCGAGCGGTCGCGGAAGACCTGGACCGCGCGCTACGCGCGGCAGCGTTATTTTGAGCTCCGCCGGAAGCCGCGCTCGCGCGCGATGCGAATAAAAAACCATTGCCGGAGATGATCGCTGCCGACAGAACACATATCACAATAGAGTTTCTTCTCATTGCCTTATACCTCCTTTGGGGTCAGTGTTATCTAAGGATGAGGGATGACGAGACCGTATCGCTTCGCTTTTCATCCTTCATCCTTCATCCTTCATCCTTTCCGAACCCGCCTCCTGATTGCGAGCTTCTCATAGAATTCCGCTTTGCCTTCGGTGTCTTCGCGGGTCAGAAGCGAAATGAGCGGCACAAGTATCAGCGGCACGAGCGTAGTTGCGTAAGAAGGGTCTATGCCTTTGCCATCATAAACGAAGCACCAGTGAAAAAGCCTGCGTAAGACACCAGACCCTTCGGGCGCACTGAACCCTGTTGCGACGGCCCATTGAATCAAGCCGAACCACACGAGGCCCGCCCCGTAACCCGCGAGCATCCCCCAATAAGCGCCTCGCTCGGTCGTGCGCTTCCAGTAAAACAGAAACCCGATAGCTAGGGCGGGCGGCACCACCATCGCAAACCCGAACAACAAAATATCTAGAAGCGATAGCTTCGCCGCTCGCACTCCAAGCGCCCCTATCGCCGCCACAACGCCGTAGATGATCGTGACCACGCGAAAAGTTTTCAGCCTCCGTTCGGGCGTAAACTTGCGCGCGGAAGGCATCCAGTCCTGAACGAAAAGCGTCACGCTCGATAGCAGTATCGGCCCGCCCGAAGAGATGACCGCAGCCAGCACGGCAGCCACAGCCACCCCGCCTACGATAGGGTTGATGTCCGTTGCAAGCCTCGTGATATTCGTATAGCCCGTAAGCCCCGCTTTGGCCCCGTATTGGGCGAGAGTCTCGATGCCGATTATACCGGCGAGCACGGGCATGACGGCTCCGATCAAGCCGCCGAGCAGGAAGGCGGGAACGAGCGCCTTTTCGTTTTTGGCCGCCGATGAAAAATTCACGTAGATCGAGGCCGCAGGAGTGTGTATCGTGGCCGAAAAAAACATTCCCAGAATAGCGCCCCATCCTCCGCCTACCCAACTCCACCACGAGGCTTCGTCTTTGCCCGCCGCTGTCAGTTGCGCGCTCACTTTTTCCGTAACGCTCGCCCATCCTCCAAGCTCATTCATACCGAACAGGATGACTGCCAGCAGCCCCACGATTATCACCGCGCAATGAATGAGGTTCGTGACCGCCGAACCCCACAGGCCGCCGAGCGCCGTGTAGGTTATAAGTATTGCCGCCGCGATGAAGACCGTCAATTCGAAGGGAAGTCCGACCACCGCCGTCAGTATGCTGCCGATCAGATAGGCTTCTATGATATCGACGATGAAGTATTCGGTCTGTACGCACAGGCTCGTAATCCACTGGCTGCGAGACGACCGGAAGCGAATCCAGAAGGTCTCAGACACGGTGTTCAATTCCAGTCGGCGATAAGGCTTTGCGAAGAAGAAGCCCACGAGAGCCATCGCCAGAAAGGTATTGATGCCGTACCACCAGAGATACCAGGTGCCGTCTGTTATGACGTTGCCCGCCACGCCGTAAGTGCCCGCGCCGCCGATTCGCGTGCCCGCAATGCCGAAGGCTATCATAGCGGTGCTCATGCCGCCCCCAGCGACGGCCCATTCTTTGGCGCTGCGGGTGCGCCTTGCAAACAGGCTGCCGATGAGTGTGACTACGACGATGTAGCCGACGATCATTATGATTGCAATCATGGCTTACAGATAACGGTCTTCTACAATATGGTCGGGTCAGTTTTCTATCACATTCGCGCGAATTCCGCCACACTCTCGTGCTTGTCTTTGCGACAGCGCGCGTTCAAACCTGAGACAGCCCTTTTCCTGAGATATTCACTTCTCCCGCGCTTTCACCTTGAAGGGCAACAGGTCGGGCAGGACGCTGACATCGGTCGTGAACTTGAAAGGATACTCGCCGGGACCATCGTAAACCATTTCGACAAGGAAGGCCGTAAATCCCTTTTCGGGTTTATTCACTCTCGCGACGTAGACGCCCGGCTTCTGTTCTTTCAACCGAGAACTCTTCCACGCCTTGCCAATAGTGTCGAGGCGAAAGTCGCGAGCCTCAGTGTTCGTCGCCTGCCAGAGGTTCACTTCCTTCGGCCGGTCTTCTGCCGCAACGCGAATCGTTCCGTCTTTTTCTATCGTCCATGAAAACTTGGGGCGTCGGCTGCCCGCAAGTATAGATTGATAAAACGCCATGATGCTTTCGCGCGCGTCCGACCCTTCGAGGTTGTGCTTGGCGTTCGGCACATAGCGCAGGTACTTCTCCTGCGGCAGGTCGCCGAAATAGAATCGCGAGTTGTCAGGGAGAAAATACTGATCGCCCGTCGCGTTGATGACGAACTTGGGTATCTTCATGCGTTCTCGATGGCGGTATGCGTAAGGGTCTTCGATCTGAAGGATTCTGGCAAAGGTGGGCGTGCCGAGTTGATGCGGATAGAGTCCGTGACGAAAGTAATCTCCGAGCGCCGAGGAGAAAAACCCGTAGGCTTCGTAGTGATGGCGCGTGATGGCTTCGGTGTTGAGAGCGTCGATGACGCCCGGAATGATGGCCGTCACGCGATCATCCATAAGCCCCGTCAGCCAGGTCGTCCACCCGCGCTTCGAAAATCCCATAACGACGAATCCGTTGATCCGCAGTCGGCCACCTTCCTCGCTCGCGAGAAACTCCTGAACGGCGTCCATAGCGCGCACGGCGCTCTTGACCATAGCCAGTCGCACGAGCCATTCCTCATCGCCCGTGACTATGTATTTAACCCGGCTGTAGGCTATGAGGTCGTCTTCGTATCGTCCATGATTTTTGGAATCGGCGAAATGCAAAGGCTGATTCGGGACCATCCCAAGTTCGGCGACGACGCTGCCGGTTTTCATCGCCAGGTCGAGATTTCGCTCGGAGGGAGAGGCGGGCGCGGCGTTTTTATTGTTGCCGCTGCCTATGTAGAGGAGGGCTTTATCCGAACGGGCTGCGTCGGGTTTGATGACGGTGAGCCAGTGTTTCCAGACCGGCCGGTCGACCTCTTCCTCGCTTCGCCAGGTCTGCGAAGCGAGGTCGAGAACATAAGCTTTGTAACCCGCGCCGGGGATGGTGCTGACGAGTTTCCAGGAATAGGCCGAGTCCGCTTTTGCAATGTAACGGTCGAGGGCCGTCTCCTGTGCAGGCGTGGGGCGAACCGATGTGGTTGCCGCAAGTATGCAAAGAAACAGCCGCCCCAGGTTCTCGAATGAGATCGCGTTCCTTCTTTTCATCGCTATTCCTCTCCCGATTCGAGGACGAATCGACACCGCGATGGAGGATCACTCTTTTATCGAGTAGGTGACGTTGACGGTGGTGTTGCCATCCTTTTCCGCAGCCAGGATTATGGCTGTGCGCTTCTTGCCGGCATCCTCGCCGCTCCACATCTTGCTTTTCGGCTGAGTGACATTGGCCGTCATTGGGAGACCCGCGTTCTTCAACCTCTCTTCGTAGAACGAGATGACTTCGCTCATAGAGTCGTCGGTCGTGAAAGAGAAGCTCGCGCTCTGACCCTTTTTGTTCTGGACCGAGTATGTCCCTTTGATCTCGGCTCCGGGATAAGCAGGCAGCCAGTCGGGCAGATTATCGGGAGCGCCCGCGCCGAACTTCGCCGTCCCTTCTTCCGTTTTCACTTCCAGGCTGCCCGAATCGCCTTCGCCTTTAGCCTCTATCGAGACCGATTCCTTGCCCTCTTCGGTGAACTCTATCTTCCCGTCGCGCGCCTCGTCCACGTTCACGGTGACGGTCTTTCCGGTCTTCTTGTTCTTTATGGTGATGAGACCCTTCTCTTCGTCGACCGACACGAGTTCCAGGTCGGGATTCATAGCAGTGACAAATTTGGCAACAGCAAGCGCGGGCTGGTCTTCGGCCAATTCAACCGCTTCCTGAGCTTTGTTAAACACATAAAAAACCAGGACGGCCGCGGTGATTCCTCCCAGCACGATGAGGGTTCCGCATCCGGCCAGTATCCAGAGCCAGGTTCTGGATTTTTTCTGAGGCGGCCCGCCCTGGGATATTGTGGATATTGCGGTGGCTGATATTGATTTTGAGTATCGTAATTCGACATAGAGTGATTCTCCTTGTATACTGCGCGCGGGGCAGAATGAAAGTTTTTCCAGAGAGGGACGCATATTTGGAGTGCGCCGCCCATTTTCTTTCTTCAAAG
>JAKEHD010000637.1 GCA_022615215.1 Blastocatellia bacterium | reverse complement strand
TAGCTTCACTCCGGATTTCATCCTTCATCCTTCCGCCTTCATCCTTTCCGAACCGCTCCCCCACGAGTCGGGACTACCCTCGCCGCGTCGGCGAAGCGAAGTGCCGGCAATTACTCGCGAGCGACGGGAGCTTTATATTTCGAAGGTTCCATATTGCGGGTCGTATGCTCGGTGACGCTCGACAATTCTGCGGGCGGTGCGGCGATACGAGGATAAGCCCGCTCGCCTGTCTCATCAATCCTTCTCGATTGAATAGACGATTGACTGTCTTCGGCCAGTTTTATTAGGCGCGACAACTGCCGCGTGAGCATTCCGACTATGGCCAGTATTGTCGCCAGCACCAGAGCCGAGACCACAGCTATTCCCTTTCCCTCAACCCCCATGCCCGTGACTCCGAGGATGCCCCCTATGAGCAAGGCCAGTCCCGCAATGCCGACGACGGCGATGGCCCAGAACATGCCCGTAAACTTTTCAAGGTTGATCCCGCCTGCAACCGGTTTTTCCGTTGCCACCAAACTCGACCCGCATCGCTTGCAGTATTTCAAGCCGTTAGTGAATTCAGCGCCGCACGTCGGACAATACATTATCGCCTCCATAATTGTTGAGTAATACGATTTTGGAATGGCTCCTCCAAATCGGACAGACACCGTTGTCAACGAGTCGCCCGCTGGCTAGACTCTCGTTTGCGCTCCTCTGCGCCGGATTCCGGTTTCGCTTGAGGCTCGAAATTGCGCGTGGTGTGCTCGGTCACGCTCGGCACTGCGAAAGGCGTATCGGGCAGCCGTAAGGGGCTATGCTCTTTTTGAGCGCGGTCATCCGGCTTCTGATCGCTCTTATGATGGATGTCGGTCAGCCGCAACAGGAGCCAGATCATAAGGCCGACTACTCCGAAAATCATCGCCGAGATGAAGGCCACTATGCCGAGCAGAAACTTCGGCTCGAAATTCATCCGCGCCATTTCAGTAACGGTGATGAGCAATCCTATTATACCGACTATGCAGACCGCAGCTATGGGCCAGAACATCCCTGCGACTTTTGAGAAATTAATTCGCGGCTCATCAGACGAAGCTGCCCCGCTCAGGTTGGCTCCGCAGTGCTTGCAATACTTCAAACCTTGCAGGCACTCAACTCCACAAGATGGACAATACATCGCGACCTCCTGGTATATCGTTTCTGTTTCGACGGTCGAACGATAAATGTATTCATTCTGCCTGACTACTCGCGCACATCGGGGTATCTGGAATGCAACTGCTCGAAGTTGCGCGTAGTGTGCTCGGTCACGCTCGAACTTGCGGCGGGAGGAGCAAGCCTGGGCGCAGCACGATGTTCGCCCGCAACACGTGTCCTGCGCTTGCCTTGCTGTTCAGGTTTCTGAGACAGCCCCATAGCGCGAGACAACGTAGTAATCAGCAGAGCGATGATCCCAAAGACAGTGGCCGAGCCGAAGATGAGCATGACTATTGGAATGCCTTCATCAACCCCAGACCGCCCCGCCAGTTCCGACGCCGTTGCGAAAACGATGCCCAGGCCGCCAAGCCCGATTGCCGTTGTTGCAAGAGACAATGCCACCGCCGCCCCCGTAGTCAATCCGCGCGAGGGCAAGGATTGCTCAGGCATCTGCACAGGCAATGTCAAATTGATTCCGCAATGCTTGCAGTACTTCAACCCTGTAGATTCCGCGCCGCAAGATGGACAATACATTATGGTCTCCTTTTGATGGCTGCAACTGATCCGGTCAATATGAACTCTTCTGAAATCCGAGAAGTCCAGTTTTACTACGATACACCCTGATGGCAAGTTCGCCAACGTTTTCACGGAATGAGAAACTTGCAGCCGCTCAAACCGACGTGTTAGATTGGGACTTTCTATAATATTTGATAAATCGGCCTTATGGCACAGGGAGTATATTTGTTATGACACAATCTGCTATAGCGCCTTCTGAAAGCGCGCCGCGCCCGCTCACTTCTCTCACAGACGAAGAGTTGCTCTTTCGCCAATCGGTGCGCGAATTCGCCGAGCAAGAGATTCGCCCGCTCGCCGCCGAAATGGATGAGAAAGGAAAGTTCTCTTCGGAGATCATTCAGCAATTCTTCGACCTGGGATTGATGGGCATAGGCATACCGGAAGAATACAGCGGACAGGGCGGCAGCTTCTTCAATTCCATACTCGCCGTCGAGGAGCTTTCGCGAGTCGACGCATCGGCGGGCGTGATCGTCGACGTGCAGAACACTCTCGTAAACAACGCCATCCTCAGATGGGGCAACGAAGATCAGAAGCAAAGCTACTTTCCCCGACTCGCCGCAGACACCGTGGGCGCTTACGCGCTTTCAGAGGCAGGCTCAGGCAGCGACGCTTTCGGGCTTGCGACAAGAGCTGAAGATAAAGGCGACCTCTTCGTGCTCAACGGCCAGAAGCTATGGATAACGAACGGGGCCGAGGCAGGGCTTTTCATAGTCTTTGCAAACGTCAACCCCGATGCGGGCTATCGGGGGATAACGGCCTTCCTGGTCGAAAGAGATTTTCCGGGCTTCACAGTAGGCAAAAAAGAAGATAAGCTCGGCATCCGCGCAAGCTCGACCTGCGAACTCATACTCGAAGATTGCGAGGTGAAAAAAGAGAACATCCTCGGCGAGGTGGGGCGCGGTTACAAGATCGCAATCGAGACCCTCAACGAAGGCCGCATAGGAATAGGCTCGCAGATGGTCGGTCTCTCCGAGGGCGCGCTCGCTTGCGGCATCGCTTACACGAAAGAGCGTCAGCAGTTCGGCCGTCCCATAGCGAAGTTTCAGGGCGTACAGTTCCAGATAGCTCAGGCTGCAACCGAACTCGAAGCCGCGCGCCTCATGGTCTACAACGCCGCGCGCCTCAAAGACGCCGGAGGAGATTATGTCGCTCAGGCCGCAATGGCGAAACTCTTCACATCGCAGGTGGCCGAGCGCGTGACATCTTTAGTGGTGGAACTCTACGGCGGATACGGATACACGAAAGACTATCCGGCTGAGAAATACTATCGCGACGCGAAGATCGGCAAGATATACGAAGGCACTTCAAACATGCAGCTTCAAACAATTGCCAAACTCATCCTGGGCGATGTGTAAAGCGCAATGAAATTCGGGCCTGATTCGATAGCCAGGTCCGAACCCGTTTATTATCCGTCAGGCAGATTTTCTTATTCGATTTCGCGTCGAGCTTCACTCGCTCGCCACTTTTGCAGGTCTCTCTTCTTTTTCCTCACGTCGGTCGGCGACTCGCATAGCGATTGCGGTAGCGATCGCAGCATCGGGTCTCACAACTCCCCACCCTTGCATGTCCGTCTCGACATGGGGCAGCCTCACAGCGGTCCTGACCAATGCGTATTTTACTTCGTGAGGCTTCAGGTCGGGGGCTGCTTCGAGCATCTGAGCCGCTATGGATGAAACTATCGGGGCGGCGAAACTCGTGCCGTCAACGTGTTTGTAATGGCCGCTGATGACGTTGTTGTCGCGCAGCTTGATCCATACGAGATGGCGCAGGTGATAAGGAGCAAGATCAGCCGCCTGGTCGAGGTCCGGGTCTACGCCCGGATGCTGGTTGATTATAACGCTCATTTCTGTATCATCGGCGCGTTCAAGCTTCGAGAGC
Source organism: Blastocatellia bacterium (assembly GCA_022615215.1). GTDB lineage: Bacteria > Acidobacteriota > Blastocatellia > UBA7656 > UBA7656 > JAKEHD01. The sequence goes on along the minus strand of JAKEHD010000637.1, from coordinate 10,514 downwards.
AACTCGGCCTGCTCTGCGGTCGGGGTGCCCGGCAGTATAGGGGCGGCAATCCATATACCTGGCGCTATCAATTCAGGCTTTTGCAGCCCATCGACGGTCGGCCCGTAGCTCGAACGGTACATGTGGTTGTCGGCGAAGTCGAGGTTGTTTTTATCGTCCAGCCCGCCGACCGAAATTACAGAGGGCGCGGAAGCGGGCGGATAGACAGGGTGATTCGGCAGGTGCCCTGCATTGCCGGAAGCCGCAACCACTACAAGCCCCGCGCGAGTGGCGTCTTCGGCCGCTTGCGAAAGTTCGTCTTCCAGATAGCTCGCTTCGTAGTCCCCTCCGCACGACACATTTACTATTCGGATGTTATACCGCTCGCGATTGCGTATAACCCACCTCAGACCGCGAGCTATATCGTCGTGCCGTATCCGCGAAGCCGCGCCTACTTTGATCAGCACCACATCGGCTTCGCTCGCTATTCCGCGATAGAGACCCCCTGAAAGAAACCCGTTTCCGGCCGCAACGACCGAAGTCATCATCCCGTGCCAGGACGACACCTGCGGCACCTTCAAATCGGAACGCGCGGTGCGCCCCACGATATTTACATACTTGAGTATTCGATTGCGCGGCCGCGTGAGGTCTGTATGCGCGTAAAAACCCGCATCCAGAAAAGCTATCGTAACATTGCGCCCTCGGAATCTGTCCGATGCTCCGAGGCGCATGGGCGTGGGAAGCACCTTGAGGTCTTGTCTTGCGTATTGAGGAAAGGCCGCCGTAAGTTCCTGGTACACGCGCAAAAAGCGCGGCAGGCACTCCCTGCATATATCCTTGCCCGGCTCCCACCCGTGAGTTCGAATCGTCAACAGCGACTTGATCGAATCGGGAACCGAATCACGAGGGGCGATCAAACGCCGCTCGACTTCTCTGAGGCATACAGCACAGATTGCGTGAGGTGTCTCCATATTACTGTCCCGGCGATAGGATGCTATTTTAGCGATCTCAAGGACCGGCCGCAATTCTGAGTTTGCTCATTCAGTCCCGCTCCCTGAGTATGGCGAAAATTATTGTTGACACCCCTCCGGCATTTGAATATACTGTACGTTCTTGAAACTGAAAGCTATTTTCAATTTCAAAAAAGCCGCATCATTTACTGAATGAGAGAACGAAAACTGCTCACAGGGGAGGCATTATGCGTCGCACATCAGCCATTGCTTTCAGTGCTTCGGTCATCCTGCTTGCATCTATCATAAGCGGCGAAGCCCAAACGGGTCGCGCAACTGTTTCAGGCCGCGTGCTCGATCAAAACGGCGCGATCATCATCGGGGCCGTAGTCAGACTGTGGCAACAGCCAAACGGGTTCGAGCGGGCTGTGAAGACGGATGAATCCGGCGCATTCCGCTTCGAGAATCTGATAGAAGGCAGTTACCGCCTCAGTGGAGCCGATCGAGGATTCGCCGTGCTTGTACGCGAGATAATGGTTTCATCAGGCGAGGGCCGTGATATAGAGATAGTGCTCAAACCCGGCGCTATCGCCGAAGATATAGTCATCACCGGCAGCCGCCTCGCCGATACGCCTGAGGTGGTAAGGCGCATCCCCGGCTCGGTGGATGTGCTCGATGAAAAGACCCTGGAGACGAGCCGCGCTTTCAACTTTGCCGAGGCGTTGCGGAAACTGCCGGGCGTGTATGTGCGCGACGACGAAGGATTAGGCACGCGCCCGCACATAGGAATCCGCGGACTAAATCCTACTCGCTCCACCAAAACATTGCTGCTCGAAGACGGTATCCCCCTGGCTTACGCGCCATACGGAGACAACGCATCTTATTACCATCCTCCGATCGAGCGGTACGAGAGCCTTGAGGTTTTGAAAGGTTCGGGGCAGATACTTCACGGGCCGGTGACGGTAGGAGGCGTGGTCAATTACATCACGCCCAATCCGCCCCAACAGCCTTCAGGGTACATTTCGCTTACAGGAGGCAATCGCGATTACTTCAATGGACATATAAACTATGGCGGCACATGGCGCGGCACGGGGCTGCTCTTCGATTTCATGCGCAAGCAGGGAGAGGGAGGCCGCGACAACGTGCGGTCGGGGATAAACGATTTCAATTTCAAATCGGTCGGCGGACTCGGATCGAATCAGGCCCTGACGCTCAGGTTCAATTACTACGCCGAAGATTCCAACGTCACCTATTCCGGGCTGACCGAAGAGGAGTTTCAGGCCGACCCGCGTCAGAATCCGTTCCTGAACGATTTCTTTTACGTAGACCGCTTGGGCGCTTCGGGGACGCACGCTTACCTCTTCAACAACGATCTGGTCTTGACCACCAACCTTTACGGCTCGTTTTTCCGCCGCCACTGGTGGCGTCAGTCGAGCAACTCCGGCCAGCGCCCTAACGACGCAGCCGATCCGAACTGCGGCGGCATGGTCAACCTGCACACGACGTGCGGCAATGAAGGCCGTCTGCGCGAGTATTACACGATAGGTATCGAGCCGCGACTGCGCGCCGGTCATAAATTGTTCGGCGTGAGGAGCGAGGCCGATTTCGGGCTGCGGTTCCACTTCGAGGATCAGGACCGCCGACAGGAGAATGGCAACCGCCCGACTTCGCGCACGGGCGTCATAGTGGAAGACAACGAGCGCAAGAATCAGGCGTATTCAGGCTTCGTTCAGAACCGCTTCCTGTTCGACGGATGGACGATCACGCCGGGCGTTCGAGTGGAACACATCCGATACGAGCGCACGAACAGGCTCGCAAATGACGGAGCGGGGGTAACCGGCAAGACCGGTGTGACGCAAGTCGTGCCGGGGCTGGGCGTCTCTTACAGCGTGGCCGAGAAGGTAAATCTCTTTGCGGGCGTTCATCGAGGGTTCGCTCCGCCCCGCACCGAAGACATAATCAACAACACAACGGGCGGCAGCGTGGAACTGGACCCGGAACTCAGTTGGAATTACGAAGTGGGAGTGCGCAGCCTGCCTCATGCGGGAGTAAGGCTGGAAGCCACGTTCTTCCGCATGGATTATGAAAACCAGATCGTGCCCGCAAGCATCGCAGGCGGCCTGGGCGCTACGCTGACCAACGGCGGCGAAACCCTCCATCAGGGCATAGAGTTGTTCGCTCGCATAGATACGGGAACGATTACGAAATCGGAGCACAACTTCTACATTCGGACTGCGTACACCTATCTGCCCGATGCCCGGTTCAGAGGCGTTCGATTCAGCAACATCCCCGGCTTCACCACCGTCAGCATCACCGGAAATCGTTTGCCTTACGCTCCGGAGCACCTGTTGAACTTCGGCGTGGGTTACACCAATACATCGGGCATAGACGCGCTTATCGAGGCCGTCCGCGTGAGCGACCAATTCGGCGACGACCTCAACACAATCGAGCCGACTCCCAACGGCCAGCGCGGATTGATACCCGGTTACACGACCTGGAATGCGACGTTGAATTACGGGGTCGAAGCCGTCAGATCGATCTTCTTCGTAACGGTGAAGAACCTGCTCGACGACACATTCATAGTGGATCGCACTCGCGGCGTCTTCCCGAATTATCCGCGCCAGGTCCAGGGCGGAGTGAAATTCAGGTTTTAAGTTTTTATCGATAAAGACGGAAGCCTCCGGCGTTCGAGCGCCAGAGGCTTCATTCGCATCGACCATCCCGGTCCATCGTGGAAATTTCGCGGGTGGTGTGCGAGAGCAATCTTAGCACACAGCCGCCATCGCGCACAGCTTCCGGAACCGGAGGCGAGCGCAGAGAAAGGATTGCTCCAATGCTTTATCAACTTTTCGACTTCGTTCAAACGAACAACTCTCAAAGACGAGCCGGCGTCAATCTTTTTGCGCAGCGGATTTTGATCCTGGGGTTCAGCGTTGCGCTTGCGTTTCAGGTTCTGACGGTGATCGCTTTCACCTACGCGAATGAGACGATCATTTCAGGCCGCGTGCTCGATCAGAACGGCGCAGCAGTCAGCGGCGCTGCAATCACTCTGCGGCAAAAGGCCGGCGGATTCGAGCGGGTGGCTGTGAGTGACGATTCAGGGCTTTTTCGCTTCAGTGGAATGATCGAAGGTGATTATCATTTAAGCGTTTCGCGCGCAGGGTTTTCGACGTTCGCTCAGGAATTGAAACTTTCGGCCCGTGAAAGCCGCGATATAGAAGTCACGCTCAAACCCGGCACCATATCCGAAAAAGTCACCGTCGTCGCTACTCGTACCGAAACAGTAGAGACCGATACGCCTGTGCCTGTGAGCGTCATCGAGCGCACGGAGCTTGAACGGCGAGCGATGAATACCATCGGCGACCTTTTTCGTTATCTGCCCGGCACGAGCACGGTCAACGAAGGCTCTTTCCAGGTCCGGCCTCGCATAAGAGGTCTCGACAGCAATCGCGTGCTCGTCCTCGTTGACGGCGAGCGTCTCAACAACACGCGCACATCGACTTCGAATTCCGGCATCGAAATCGGTTTGGTCGATGTGGATCAGATCGAAAGCGTGGAGGTCGCTCGCGGAAGCGGCTCGGTGCTTTATGGAACCGACGCGCTCGGCGGCACCATAAACATCATCACGCGCGACACGCTGCCGAGGCAGGACTCAGGCTTCCGTTTCGGGGGCGGCTTCAATGGATTTTTCAGTTCGAATGAGATGGGAAGGCGCGGTTCGGCTTACCTCACGGGCGCAGGCTCGCGGTTCGCTTTCCGCGTGGCGCAGACTATGGACCGCTTCGACAATTACCACTCAGGCCCCGTGCCGACGGCGGATGGCGAAGAGAGCAGCGACAGCGCGACCGAGGTTCCCAACTCGCAGTATCACGGCCGTCAAACGCAACTTACGGGGCGATTCTTCTTGAACGATTTTCACTCCTTGAAAACGAGTTACGAGCGACGCCGGGCCGCCAACATAGGAGTGCCGGGCGTGGTGGGAGTCTTCACAGCCTTCTTTCCTTTTTCGAACCGCGACAAAGTGAACGCGCGATATGAAGGGTACAATCTGACCCCTTACTTCACGCGCCTCTCGGCCAATGTCTATTATCAACAGCAGGACCGGAATTTCTCGAATACGCTCACAGTGCCCGCCGCTCCGCCTTTCTTCCCCGGCACGTTTCAGTTCAGCGAGACCGTAACGAAGACCGAGACTGTGGGGTTCGATCTTCAAAGCAACTGGGTGCTCGATCGAAAAAACATTTTGACTGCGGGCGCGAGCTATTTCCGCGACCGCAACCGCGACTCGCGCATAATCGACAGCCTCTTGCCCGATTTCAGCACCTTCCCTCCGTCGCTTGCGCGCAGCGTGGACAATTCAAAGAGCGTGCCCGATGCCACGTTCGGCGACCTGGCTTTCTTCGCACTGGACGAGTACCAGCCCACCCGCTGGCTGCGCTTCATCGGCGGCGTGCGCGTCGACCGATTCGATATCAATTCCGAGCGCACGGCAGGGTTCGACCTGCCGCCGTTTTTTACGCCCTCGCAGATCGAAGACCTGAAAGTGAACGGCCTCGAAGCCGGGCTCAACGTCGATGACACGGCGGTAAGCGGCGATTTCGGAGTGGTCGTCAAACCTGTCGAAGAGGTCAGCCTGACGGCGCGCGTCGGCCGCTCTTTCCGCGAGCCAAATCTATTCGAGCGATTCTTCACGGACTTCGGCTCGGCAGCGGGATTCGTCGTAGGCAATCCCGATTTGAAACCTGAATCGGGCGTCAACCTCGATACCGGAATAAAAATTCATACCGCGCGATTCGCCGGTTCGTTTACTTACTTCAACAACACTTACACAAACTTCCTTACGAGCCGGGTGGCGCTCGACCGCGACGGTGTGCCTATAACTGTTCCGACCGCGCCGGGAGCGCCGCCCACTATGGTCTTTCAAACGGTCAACGCCGGGCGCACACGCATTCAAGGCATCGAAGCGGAGGCGGAAGCGCCGCTCTTGATCTCAGGCAATTATCTCACTCTGTTCGGAAGCCTGAGCTACCTGCGCGGCGATGACCTTCAGGATAATGTGCCGCTCGATTTCATCACGCCCCTAAAAACCGTGGCGGGCCTTCGCTGGCAGGATGCGCATGATCGCTTCTGGTCGGAGTACGGCGCTCGCATAGTACACAAACAGGAGCGGCTCTCGCCTGAGTTTTTGATCGCGAATGGCGGCGCGGAGCCGGGATTTGTGACGCACGACCTGCGCGGCGGCATAAACTTCCGGCGCGAGCGATACAGGCTCGGCTTTACGGCGGCGCTCACGAATCTTGGGAACCGTTTTTACAACGAGCAATTCGTATTCGCCCCCGCGCGCGGACGTAGCGCGACAGTCGGCGTCAACCTGCGATTCTTCTGAAACGGAAAGGAAAGTCATGAACGAACACATCACCGAATCCTTACCTGAGTATCGCTGTTTTCGATGCCAGTCGGGCTGCATTCATGTAGTCTGTGGCAATGCGATGCTCACACTCACGCTCTGGCAATTCCTCAATCTGGTCGAGGCAATCAACATTATGCACCACCAGATTCAAAAAGAGAGCGAAGTGCTTGCCCTGCATTCTCATTCGAGCGCATCCATAATGTGATCCGCTCTAACGCCTGATTTATGGAGGAATCATTTATGAATCGAAAGTCTCTCAGAATAACTATCATGCTTGCCGCCGCGTTGTTCCTATCAGCGGTGTCGGATCCCGCGCTCGCTCGACGCGGGGAAACGGGCGAGAAGAAGACAGGCGTTCTGTTACTCGCTCACGGCGGCAGTCAGAAGTGGAACGATGAAGTCAACAAGATCGCAGCGCAAGTGAATGAGTCTATGCCTGTAGAGGTCGCATTCGGGATGGCGGCCAAGCGAAGTATTCAGGATGCCATTGACCGGCTGATCGCTCGCGGAGTGCGCGATATAGTGGCCGTGCCGATGTTTATCTCTTCGCACAGTTCGATCATTACAGCGACCGAGTATCTCCTCGGATTGCGCGCCTCCGCGCCGCCTGAGCTTGCGATATATGCGCGAATGAGTCACGACCATGGTTCACACACTGCGAGCCAGCCGGAGGATTCCTCATTCGATCCGACCACGCCGGTCAAATCGACGGTGCCTATCAGAATGACCCAGGCGCTCGACAACCATCCTACGGTTGCGGCCATATTGCTTTCTCGCGCGCTCGGTATCAGCCAGCAGCCCGCTCGCGAAGTGGTGATCCTGGTAGCGCACGGTCCTGTTTCGGACAAAGAAAACGACAGGTGGATGGCTGAAATGAAATCGCTCGCCGAGCAGATGAAGGGCGGAAGTGGATTCAAACGTATAGATTACCTGACCGTGCGCGATGATGCGCCGGAGCCTCTGCGCTCACGGGCGACCGCCGAACTGCGCCGCGTGGTCGAACGCGCCATCGGCGAAGGCAATAAAGTGTTGATCGTCCCGCTGTTGCTCTCTTACGGCGGCATCGAGGAAGGGGTCAAGAAATGCCTGGAAGGTCTCAGCTACGTGATGAGCCGACAGGCTCTACTGCCGGACGACCGGCTCGCCGCCTGGGTGCTGCTCTCGGCAGAAGGTGCGGCCCGAAATCAATGACTGCAAGCAGCCGATTCGCCGGTCTCAGGAATGTTCAGGGTGGGTAAGCCATTAAGTGTAGGTTGATCGAACCTGCAACCCAAGCGCGCCGCCGGGTAGCAATATATTGCGGTTTGTCCTATAGCGAAATGCAATATATCGCTGCCAATCGTGATCGTGCGGCGCGCTCTATTTTTGTTTGCTCCTTGCCTTCTCACTGCTTTTTGGCCCGTGCTATCATGAACGGCTGTTTCAAAGGCGGCGGCTTCATGAAAGACGAAAAGGAACTGGCTTATCGCTACGATCTGTTCATCACGCCCGATTGGCGCGACAGGTTCGATACGCTGGTCAACGAGCAGATAGAGATGCCCACAGAAGGCCGCTTGCTCGATGTCAATTGCGGCACGGGGGCGCACGCTCTGGAGATGGCCGAACGCATGGGCGGCAAAGGCGAGGTCATAAGCCTGGACCCCGAGCCGCAGCGAATCGAGATTGCGCGGGCGAAGGCGCAGGTCAAAAAGGTCAGGGAAGTCAGCTTCGAGCAATGCGTTACATCCGCCCTCCCATTTGCCGACGACCATTTCGACGCAGTGATAGGCGACGCCTCGATGCTTCCCGCAAATGAGATCGATGGGCTGCTCACAGAGATGGTCCGCGTCGCCCGTCCGGGCGCTCGCATTGTGCTCAAGATGATCACACACGGAAGCTTCGATGAGTTCTTCTCGATTTATTGGGAGGCGCTGCACGAAATCGGAATAGCCGATGAGACGTGGGAGGCGCTTGAGGCGCTCATTAACGAGCGCAGCACAATATCGGATGTCGAGACTATGGCCGAGCGCGCCGGGCTGCGCCGGGTGGAGAATTTCATCAGCAGGGAAGACTTCTTTTATGAAACGGGCGATGACTTCATAAATTCGCCTATGATAGAGGATACTTTTCTTGCGGGATGGCTCGCGATAATTCCAGAGGCCCACCGCCCGGAGGCGCGCAGTCAGATAATCTCAATCATAGAGCGCGAGAGACACAACGCGCCTTTCGAGATATCGATCAAGGCGACGCTGATAGCGGGTTATAAATGATTTCTAATCGGTGAACGGAATACCTATCTTGATGGCGTAGACCAGGTAGCAGAATTGCGCAATCATAGCGAGCGTCCCGATCACTATTCCGGCGGTGGCGGCACCGCACCCTTCCAGGATATTGTTCGCCTTGAGCGTGCGCAACGCGGTTATGCTCCAAAACAACGAAAGCAAAGCCATCAGGAAACCCAGCAATGGAAAGAAGAAACTGGCCAGCGCAAGCACCGATGAGCCGTTGGCCCGCTCGCGGGCTTTGTCGATTCGCTGATGGTAATCCGCCTGCGTGGCGATGTGCTGGCGATAGCGAGCGCGAGAGACATCAGGCAGCGCATCTTTTTCAGAGAAGAGCGTGCCGACCTGCGCGCCGCAATACAAGCAGTTGGCCAGCCCCATATCAAGCTGCAATCCACATTCCGGGCATACTTTAGAAACAGAAGACATAAATTTCCAGCCCCGGAAGCCGGTTTTACCTGCCGCTTCCGACCGTTTTGTAACACAAGTTCGAGGTACATTCAAGAGTTGTTTCTGAACCAATGACGGCTCAAAAGTCGTTGCCCGAAAAGAGCCTGAAATTTTTTCTAAAATAAGGTGCTTGCCAAAATCGTAGTGATATGGTACAAATTAAGTCAATAGAAAGCAGCAATTGAGGTGCCTCCTCAATTCCTGAAGTGAGCGGAATGGTAGAGGACGAGATGCTGGATGTGCCAAAATCTCGTCCTCATTTTTATTTCCTGCCGCCGATAAATTCCCTGGCAGCTATTGTTTAGCTCAGGCTCAAGACCTTTCAACCTTACTCCTTGGGGCAAATCTTTTCGTGATCGGGCGTTGACACAACATTAATCTTCGCCCGACGGATGAAATATCTTGACCCGTCAAAGGGGGTTCTGTAATATTCGGAAAAGGTTGAGGGCCTCTGCAAGGTTAGTGTTTGGCTTACTAGTTTTTTACCAACGCTAACAAAGCGGGGACCGGGTATAGCGCCGACTGGAGCAATGCCCCACATTGATCGGGGACGCCAAAATGTCGGCACTCAGGTCACCCACCTGTTTTTAACAGGTTTAAAATTAGTAAGCCTCACGGCCAAGCGGTCTGCCCTCACTGCCTACCCCTTATGCCCAACCTGCGGTTCATAGTGATTCATTCCAACGGCGCAATAGTCTAAATGCCTGCTTCTATGATTTAATACTTGCAAGTCAAAACATGGAGAGGTCATGAAAGTCATAATCATAGGTGATATAGTCGGCAAGCCGGGCCGAAGAGTTTTGAAAGAATCGCTAGACTGCTTGAAAGAACAGCACGAGGCGGAATTCGTCATAGCCAACGTCGAAAATGCCGCCGCCGGAGCAGGTATCATCCCGCGCATCGGCGTTGAAATACTCAAAGCCGGTGTTGACGTGATGACATCGGGCAATCACATATACGACAAGAGAGCGGGGATCCCATACATAGAAAGCGAGCCGCGATTGCTCAGACCCGCAAATTACGCGCCTGACGCGCCGGGTCGCGGAGTATGGATAGGGTCGACTCAATCGGGCACGCCGGTGGCTGTCATAAACATTCAAGGGCGTGTCTTTATGCCAGCGACCGATTGCCCTTTCAGGACCGCAGACCGCCTGATCGAAGAGATCGCAGGGCGCGCGCAGGTCGTAATAGTCGACCATCACGCCGAAGCCACTTCCGAAAAGATCGCCATGGGGCGATACCTGGACGGACGGGTCTCGGCGGTCGTAGGCACGCACACACACGTTCAAACGACGGACGAGCAGATACTTCCCGGAGGGACCGCATTCATAACCGACCTCGGGATGACAGGTCCGCACGACGGCGTTATCGGAGTCGAATCGAGTCTCGTGCTCTCGCGTTTTCTGAGAGGGCTGCCGGTGCGATTCGAACCCGCTGCGGGAGATGCGCGGCTGAATGGCGTTG
>JAKEHD010000106.1 GCA_022615215.1 Blastocatellia bacterium | reverse complement strand
TCAGCCGTCAGCCGTCAGCCGTCAGCCATCAGTCCTCAGCCATCAGTCCTCAGCCGTCAGTGGTGGTCAGTGGTTGGTGATCAGTGTTCAGCTATTAATCCTGATAGCTGATAGCTGATAGCTGATGGCTGATAGCTGAGTTTCCCCATAAATACTCTTCAGGTGAACCAGCCAAAAAACAACGGCCCAAGCGAAAGGGGCTTGGGCCGTAGCTGATGGTTTGGAATTCCGTCTGCCGCCTCTTCGATCAGATGCGGCTTCCGGGTGCTCACCGAAATCAATCTTTGCGCACATCGCCTCCGCGCGATTGGGCGCGTATGCGGCGGATGTCTTCAGCCATCACCCGCGCCTGCGGTATCTCTTTTATAGCGCGCTGCATCTGCGGGTCGCCATCGAGCGAGACCTGCGAAGCGACCTCCTGACCGTAAGCGGCCGTCGCCACTTCATAACGTATGCGAACACGGAGCCAGGCGGCGTCACGCTCGACGCGCGCGAGGTCGCCTTTCAACTCTTTGTGAGTGCCGAGGAAGTTCTTGAACGCGGCAAGCACTTTATCGTTGACCACATAATCGCCGGGTCTGAGGCGGTGGCGGTGATTGGCAGATCGGTCTATCTTGAACTCTTCGAGTCCCGAAATCTTCCCGGCTACCAGCGAGCGCGAGAACTCGAAGACGGACTCGATCCAGGTCTGGAGAAGCTCGTTTTCACTCGCGGGGAATTTGATCTCGACATCCGGGTCTATGCCTCCGCCGCCGTAGACCTTGCGGCCCGAATCCGTGAGCTTCTCCTCGGTCTTCTGCACGGCTTCCTTGTCGCCACGTTGCAGGTAATAATCGTAGAAGGAACGGCCCGAATATTCGCGCTGAATCAAACGCCCGCTCGGCGTGTAGTAATGGCCCGTCGTCAGTGTCAGCCCGGAATTATCGCTCAACGTGAAGACCGTCTGCACAAGCCCCTTGCCGAAGCTGTTTTCACCGACGAGTCTGGCGCGGTCATGGTCTTGAAGAGCGCCCGCGACGATTTCGGACGCCGAGGCCGAGCCGCGATTTATCAAAACTACAAGAGGCAGGTCCACGGGTGTGCTGTTATAGGCATCTATTTCGCGGGCCTGGAATCTGCCCGGACGCCCGCGCATCGATAGTATCTTCTGCCCGCTATAAAGAAAGGTGTTCGAGACCCTCCACGCCTGTTCGACAAGCCCGCCGCGATTATCGCGCAGGTCGAGGATCAAAGATGTCATCCCCTGCTGGCGCAGGTCGTCCATAGCGTCCTTCAACTCTTTATAGGTCGTCGTGTTGAAGCCGCGCAGCAGGGCTATATAACCGACGCCATCGGGTCCGAGGAAATAATTCGTTATGGAGGGAAGCGGCACCGAACCTCTTACGATGTTGTACTCCAGAGGCTCGGCCGCGCCCAGGCGACGGATTTTCACATTGACGCGGGTTCCTTCGGGTCCGAGGAGTTTATCGGCCACCTGGCGGGAAGACCATCCTTCGGTCGATTCTCCATTGATCTCGATTATTTGATCGCCGAATCGCAGTCCTGCGCGATGAGCCGGGGTTCCTTCGAACGGAGCGCTTATGTAAACCTTGCCGTTGCGCGGCACGATGGTCGAGCCTATACCCGAATAACGGCTGCGCTGCTCGTTCTGAAACTTCTCCCACTCTTCGCGGTCGAAGTAGCCCGAATGCGGGTCGAGCGTCTCCAACATGCCGAGGATGGAAGATTTGGTCAGGCGGTTGAAATCGATCTGGCCCGCATAGTTGTCTTTTGCCACGATAAGGGCCTCTGAAAAATCTTCGGCAATCTTCTGTCTCGAAGCCGCATCCTCGGCGCTCCGGCCTGAGAACTGCTGCATAGGATGCGCGCCGGCGAAGGTCAAAGGCAGAGCCAGCGCAATGATCAGCGTCCAATACCTTTTCTTCAATTTCATAACCTTTATCTTAACTCCCCTGGTGGAAAGAACTGAAGCGAAAGCTGCTACACCCTCTCGTTCGATTGACACCCTCGATTCTAACGGAAAGATTCCGAGAAAACAACCGTTGTTATAGTTTGGTGTTGAGGATTGTTGAGGACGCCTCCTTAATCATCCTGTTACCCCTTCGGCACATTTTTGCGTGTTAAAATGTTGCCTCACGGATCTCTCTTTTTCCGTGAAGCACCCTGACGACTTCAACGCCGTCTTCTATTGGACGATAGAAGATAACGTACTTGCCAACAGGAAAGCTACGTAAGGACGGGGCAAGCTCATCTCGCGCTCGCCCCATTTCTGGAAAGCGTGCGAGCTTTTCGCATTGTTTGTTGATGGTGTTGAGGAGACGATCGGCTTTTGCCAGGCTATCAGCAGCAACATAATCCCAGATGTCAAGAAGATCGCCCCTTGCAAGTGGCTTTGTAAGGACGCTCGGCATTAGCGGCTCTTTCTCCGTTTCCGTGCAAGCCGTCTTCGCCCTTCCGCCTTAATCGCTTCTACATCAAGGGGAGTGGATTCCCCGCTATTAAGTCCCGCTTGAATATCGCTGCGCAGCGTCTCAAATTGCTTCTGTCGAATTTCCAGAAGCCGCAGGCCCTCGCGCACGACCTCGCCTGCCGACTTGTAACGTCCGCTTGCCACTTCATCATTGACGAGCTTTTCAAGCTCCGGAGTGAGAGACACATTCATACTCAGAGTCCTCTGTTTCTTCAGGTTTAGCGACCTTTCAAGTATTAGGGAAGCCGAGCAAAATGTCAATTTTTGACATTACGCCCCGACAAAGTGTTGTGACCGGCTTGCTCCGGCGAGCGGCCTTCTATGATTGAAGGGGCGTAGCGGTTCTGGTAATTTAGAGTGGAGCCGTCGGGATAATCAGTCGTGAGAGCGGACGCGCAATCGCGTCTTCCCTGGTCCCACCCGGCGCTTATCTGTACAGGAGAAATATATGTCAAAAGATGTTTTCATACTCGGCGGCGCGCGAACCGCTATGGGCGAATACGGCGGCGCGCTCAGGGATTTATCCGCCATAGAACTCGGAGCCATCGCCGCTCGCGCCGCGCTCGAACGAAGCCTCGTTGCGCCCGAAAGCATTGACCACGCAGTCATAGGCAACGCCCTTCAAACATCGGGCGATGCCATTTACGGCGCGCGCCATGTCGCGCTCAAAGCGGGAGTCCCTATAGACAAACCCGCGCTCACCGTAAATCGATTGTGCGGCTCAGGGATTCAGGCTATAGTCTCAGGCGCGCAGATGATTCAACTCGGCGAAGCAAGCACAGTGCTTGCAGGAGGCATGGAATCCATGAGCCAGGCCCCTCACGTCATACGCGGAGCGCGCTGGGGCATACGGCTCGGCGAAGGAAAACTCGAAGACTCGCTCATGGTCGCATTGCTCGATACTCATTGCGGTTTCTACATGGCTCAGACGGCTGAAAACCTCGCCCGCCAACACGACATATCGCGCGAAGAGCAGGACAGTTTCGCCCTGCTCAGTCAGCAGCGCGCAGCAGCCGCATGGGACGCGGGCAGGCTCAGTGAAGAGGTGGTCCCCGTCGAGATAAAAGGCCGTAAAGGCACGACCGTCTTCGAACGCGACGACCACATGAGGCCCGATACCACGCTCGAAGGGCTTGCGAAACTGAGGGCCGCTTTTTCGAAAGACGGGTTCGTGACCGCAGGGAATGCATCAGGCATAGTCGACGGAGCGGCGGCGGTCGTCCTCGTAGATGAAGAAGCGGCGCGCAGGATGGAATCCCGCCCCACGGGTCGCATAGTCTCATGGGGCATAGCGGGCGTGCCGCCTGAGATAATGGGCATAGGCCCTGTGCCCGCGACCCGAAAGGCGCTCGCAGCGGCCGGTCTCACGCTCGACGACATAGACCTCGTGGAGGTCAACGAGGCATTCGCAGGGCAGTACCTCGCCGTCGAGCGCGAGTTGCAACTCGACCGTGAGCGAACCAACGTCAACGGCGGCGCGATTGCGCTCGGCCACCCGCTCGGCGCTACGGGCACACGCATAGTGTTGACCGTTTTGAACGAACTCAGGCGTCGAGAGAAACGATACGGCCTTGCGACCGCTTGCATAGGCGGCGGACAGGGCATAGCGATGATAGTCGAAGCGTTATATTGACGAGCCTTCAGAAAGGACTCACAGAAACGATGAATTCAGCCCTCAGTCTTCAGCCGTCAGCCATCAGCCGTCAGCCGTCAGCCCGAAAGCTGATAGCTGATAGCTGATAGCTGATAGCTGAGTTTATCATTTACCTGATATGTTCGGCGGACAGAAAAAACTCGTGATGTGCCAGGCGTGTCGCGCGCTCATCGAGCCGTCGGTGAAAGTGTGTCCGCTCTGCGGCAGGGAATCGGTCCCTCCACTCCGCGCGCGCGCCAGCGGAGTAGTGGGGAGCGGGTACTTCTTCTCGTTTTTGATACTCACGATAAACATGGCCCTCTTCATCCTGATGGGCGTCGCAGAGATAAACCGAGGGGGCGAGATCGGCGCGTTCATCAGCCAGCCGAGCGACTATGTATTCCTGGATTTCGGAGGCCGCTATATAGAGTCACTCTTGAACGGCCAGATGTGGTTGCTCGTCACTCCGATCTTTTTGCACATAGGGATAATGCACCTTATGTTCAACAGCTTCGCGCTATATCAGATAGGCCCGCTGGCCGAAGAAGCGCTCGGCTCGCAGAAATTCATATTCGTCTATCTGGCAACGGGCGTAGCAGGCAATATAGGGTCTTTCATCTTTTCAATCAACGGCGCGGGCGCTTCGGGGGCGATATTCGGTTTGATCGGACTTATGGCCATCTACGGCTACCGTCAGGGCGGATCGATGGGCCGCTCCCTTATGCGGCAGATGCTTATATGGGCGGGGATAGGGCTTGTCTTCGGTCTCGTCATAGGGGCTGACAACGTGAACCACCTCGGCGGTCTGTTTACGGGCGCGGCGCTCGGCTTCCTGCTCAAACTTGAAGAGCCGGGCACTCAGCGCAATCAGGTTTTATGGAACGCGGCGGCCGTCAGTTGCGCGGTGCTTATCGTAGCGAGCTTCGTGATGGTCGCTCTCAACTATGGCAAGTTCCAGTTAGAGCCGGTCACGGCGCAAACATCAAGCGGCTTCGAGCGATTTCTGGAGATGACAGAAGGGGTGGACCGCGTGCAAGCGGCGCTTGTGGAGTCTTTCAATTGGGAGAGCGCAGAGAGCCGCGATCCCCGCGAGATAGCCTCTCTGTTGCGAAGCGCGGCCGCGGCCCTCGACCGCGCAGGCAGTCTCGATGCCGATAGCGATGCTATACGCAAACGTCTGAGCGACCTGGCCCTCAAACGCGCAAAAGCTTTCGATTCGGCAGAAACCGATCCCGCCGCCGTGATCGCCTCAAGACAGAGCGACCGCGAAGAGATGCAGAGGGCGCGCGAAGATTTCCAGATCTGGTATAAGAGATTGCTGAGGAGCCAGGAACGACAACAAGGCTGAAAACCTTTAGGCAGCCGGTCGCCTGCCAGGGCCGGACTCACCCTGACCATTGGACCAAACCGCAAAAGAGCCAAAATCGAGAGTCTGTCCCAACTGCGGCGCGCTCACACCCGGTGACGTGGCCGAATGCCTGTATTGCGGTCACGCCCCGCCTGAGATAGTGGCCGCCCGGCGCGAAGAAGCGAAACTGCACAGATTCGGGCAGGCGCTCTTTACACGCTCCACTCCTTTCACATTCCTGTTCCTCGGGATGAACCTGGGCGTGTTCGCGCTGATGTGGATGGCAGGCGGGATGGGCGCGATGGCGGCCGACCTTCAGGTATTGATCGAGTTCGGCGCGAAGAAAAACGAATTGATCGCAGGGCAGGACCAGTACTGGCGGCTTGTCACCTGCATATTCATTCACATAGGCTTTCTCCATCTCTTCTTCAACAACTATGCGCTCTGGATAGTGGGCCGCGAAATCGAATTGCTCTACGGCTCGGCCCGCTTCGTCATCTTATATCTCGCAACCGGAGTGGCTGGATCAATGGGCAGCTACATCTTCAATCCCAAAGCCGTGTCGGCGGGCGCTTCGGGCGCGTTGTTCGGACTATTCGGAGTGCTTGCGACATTCGGGTTCAGGTATCGCAAGGAGATACCCGACACCATAAGCCGCGGAATCAGGAGGCAAGTGATTCCACTGATAATAATCAACCTGCTTTTCGGATTCTCTGTGACGGGGATAGACAACGCGGCACACATAGGAGGGTTGCTGACAGGGATAGCCCTCACGTTTGTGATCTCCTACAAGCGCCCGCAGGAGAAAGCGACCCCTCTCGTCTGGCGTGCGCTCATGCTGGTTTGCCTGGCTATAATATTCGGCTCGACAGTGCTGGCATTTCGCAATTACGACGGTCCCCGGCCCAGCTTTGCAAACCTGACGAAAAGCCCCGGAGCGAGCGTGAGGAAATACGTCGAAGAAATGGGGAACGCCGATAAGTCGCTACGGGAATCCAATGAATCGCTGAAATCGATAATTGAAAAGAAAGACGATGGCGCAGACTCGTCGGCCGCGATGAAAGCGGTCGAACGCGGGATTCGCAGCATAAATGAAACGCCGCAAATCGAAGATGAGGCCGACCGATATCGAGAGCGACTGCTCGCCCTCTTGACCCGGCAGAAAGAGATCATTCAACGATTTTCCGAATCAGATCAAAAAGACTGGAACAAGTTGATCGCTGAAGAAAACGCTGTAGTAAGCAGACGCATCAAGCTCGTCGAGGAAATCAATTCCTGGCTGCCCGGTTTTCTGGAAAAGCACGACCTCGAAGTACAGGAACAGCCCTCCGGCGACAAGTCGAAAGATTCCAGCGCATGACACTCGCGCATTGAAACCATGCCTTTCAGCAGTTGAAGAATCCGCCGCGAAGTAATAACCTACCTTCCTTCGGTGTTGGTCCGCGAGTTTCGCTTCAAGGCCGGGACTCAACGCCTGTATTCATCATTAATTCATGGAGGGTGATTGCAATGAGTATTAATAAAGTAGCGGTGCTCGGCTGCGGGCTGATGGGAGCAGGTATAGCTCAGGTATGCGCGCAGGCCGGGCGCGAGGTCACTGTGATAGAAGTATCGGACGAGTTTCTCAGCAAAGGGATGAGCGGCATAGAGCGGCAACTCGGCAAGATGGTCGAGCGCGGCAAACTCGATGCGGGATCGCAGGCCGAAACCATGAAAAGGCTTCACGGCTCCACTCGACTCGAAGACGCAGCCGAGGTCGACCTCGTGATAGAAGCCATAATCGAAAACATCGAAGAGAAGAACAAAACCTACTCGCGCCTCGACAGGGTGTGCCACCCCGAAACCATCTTCGCGTCCAATACGTCCAGCCTGTCGATAACTCAGATGATGACCGCGACAGGTCAGGAACGACAGCGCCGCTTCATAGGCATGCATTTCTTCAACCCCGTGCCCGTTATGAAACTTGTTGAGATCGTCCGCACCATACTCACGGACGCGGAGGTCTTCAACACGGCAACAGAGTTCGCGCGCGAAATAGGCAAGGTGCCCGTACAGACATCCGACCGCACGGGATTCATCGTCAACCGTCTGCTCGTCCCTTACATGCTCGATTCGATTCGCGCGCTCGAAGAAGGGGTCGCATCCATTGTCGACATAGACAACGCCATGAAGTTAGGCTGCGGCCACCCTATGGGACCATTCACGCTTGGCGACTTCGTGGGCCTTGATACGACCTATTATATTGCGAACATAATGTTCGACGAATTCAAAGAGAAGCGATTCGCCCCGCCTCCCCTTTTGAAGCGAATGGTCCTGGCCGGTCTCTACGGGCGAAAGAGCGGCCGGGGATTTTACGACTACTCGGACCCTCAGAACCCGAAGCCTATGAACCTGCTTTAGCAGAAGCAGAGGGGCAGGGGAGCAGGGGTGATCGGGTGCAAGGCTCTTGAGCCATGCGAACGGTTTGTCGGATAATCGCTTTCAACAAATTCGAAGCGAGACATTTACAGAGGACGATATGCAAATAAAACAGTTCGAACCGAAATTCATGAAGATAGGCGTTTTGACTGCTGCCATTCAGGAACTCACTCCGCGAGAAGTGCGCGACCCTGACCCCGACCGCGCCATAGAGGAATGGATAGAGTTCGCCGCAGAACTCCAGGTCGATAACATTCAACTCTCGGCCGCTCTGCACCCTTCGGAAGCCGATGTGCCCGCCGAAGCCATGCTAGACCCTGTAGCGAATACTCTGGACCTTCGCCAGCCTTTCAATAAAGACAGGGCCGCTCGCGTGTTGAAATCGCTCGAAGCTCACAAGATAGGCATCTCAGACATTGGCTACTTCGACGATATGCTGCACCACGACCCCACGATCAGAAAGAAGAAACATGACTTCATGATGAAGGTATTCGACGCCGCCGCGCTCCTGGGCGTCGATGCTGTGTGCGGATTCGTCGGCCGCAATCAGAAACTCAGCATGGATCAAAACCTGCTGGATTTCGCCGAGAGCTTCGTCCCGCTTTTGAAAGAAGCCAAAGCGCGTGGACTGAGCTATCGCGTGGAGCAATGCCCAATGCCGGGATGGACGACGGGCGACAATTTTCATAACAACATAGCCTACGCGCCGGGCACCTGGATAGCCCTCCATCGAATATGCGAAAGGCAAGGGGTCGGCGATCAGTTCCGCATACACTACGACCCTTCGCATGCGATTCTCATGGGACAGGACACGCGCTCGCTGTTTCAGTATTTGAAAGACACGGGCTATAACTTCCTCATAGGCGGCTTTCACGTGAAGGGGCAGGTGATAGATTCGAAGGGCGTATCCGGGTGGGGCTATGGCGGGCAGACGGTCGAGCGAGGAGATTGGATAAACGGCAAGCCTTCCGATAACCCTGCCGACCATGCAAACGCCTGGTTGAAACAGACCGTTCTTGCCGAGCATGAGCTACCGGGAACGGCGCGTCACGACCCGCTCGCTTACCTGCAAAATCGCACCGTAGACTGGCTCGACCATCAACTCGCAGCGCGCGAACTACTCGACCTCGATGTAGCAAACACACACCTCGTAGTCGAGCACGAATACCCGCCCGCGAGGATTCAGGACAAAGAAAGACTGAGGCCCATCCTTCAAGGCTCCTGCGCCTTCACACGCAAAATAGACGAAGCGGCGGCCTGCATGTACGCCCTACAACAGGAAGTCCTCGCCGCTCAGGGCATTCCCATTCAGGGAGTCGGCCGTAGGGCTTATCGCTCATGAAACAGAGGGGATCGCAGGAGCGTGCTTGCGGTTCCCTTTCATAAACATCGTCCCTAATATTCAAACGCGCATAAGAACTATCTCGTACCCACTGATGCCGATCTTCAGATATTCGCATGAAACAAACCCGTCTCTTAGGGTAAACTTACGCAGGTATCGCAGACCTTGATGGAGGTGCTTTGATGACCGGGCCGGAAGCTTTGCAATCTGTACAATTCGTCACTATCAATGGGAAGCGACTCGCCGTCCTCAATGCCGATGATTGGGAGGCTCTCATCGAATGGATCGAAACCCTTGAAGATGCCTCTGTAGCCAGGCAGGCGATGGCTGAATTGAAAGCTGCGGGCGGCGACCGCAAACAAGCCGGTTGGTTGGAATGGGATGAAGCGGAGGAAAAATTGGAGTGAATCAATACAAGGTCTACGTTACCCCGCGCGCCTTCAAGGAGATCAAAAACCTTCCGGGAAATATCCGGCAACGTGTCAGGCAAGCAATAAGAGAGTTGGCTACAGAACCGCGTCCTTCGCAAAGCAAAGCTCTCAATGTGCCTGAGCTTGATTGGGAATTAAGACGGTTGCGGTTGGACACGTGGCGGATAGTATACGCGGTGACAGAAGATGAAAACACAGTAGATGTGTTGGCGGTGCGTAAGCGGCCTCCTTACGATTATGGCGACCTGGAAACATTGTTGGCTCAGATAAACTGAAACCTAATCCCCTGCCGACCAGCCCATAAACTCTGCTATATATCCATTTGCAGCCTACCAATAATTAAATAGTAAATTTTTCCCATTTTCTTCTTGACATATTCCTATTTAAATAGTAAATTTTTCCCACTTCAAAATCGCTGACGGCTCGGTCCTGAACAGAAGGGAGCGAGTGCGGTCAGGAGCGAGGAGAAATGTTATGCAAAGATCGCCCTATCACGGACTCAGCAAACGCGAGCGACAGATCATGGAGATCATATATCAAAAGGGGCAGGCGACGGCTTCGGAGGTGTTTGCGGCCATGCCTGACCCGCCGAGCGATACTTCTGTAAGGAAGTTGATAAGGATACTCGAACAGAAAGGCCACCTCTTACATGAAGCGCAGGGGAAAGAGTATGTCTATAAACCCGCCATCCCGCAAAGCGAGGCATGTCAGGCCGCTATAGAAAATCTTCTTGAGACCTTTTTTGAGAACTCCGCGCCCAGGGCTGTCGCGGCGCTCCTGAATGTATCTCGCGACCGCCTCACGCCTGAAGATGTGAAGCGGTTATCAGAGCTGATCGAAGAAACCGCCGAACAAGGGAGATAATTTCAATGCAATTCTTAATGGGAAACGTGGCGCTTCAGTCCATAGCTCAAACTGCGTCATTGATTCTTCTCGACGCAATAGTGAAAGGGGCGCTGATACTCCTTGCGGCATGGATTGCGACATTCTTTCTGAGAAAATCGTCTTCGAGCATTCGGCACCGAATATGGATATTGGCTTTCGCTTCCCTGCTCATCCTGCCTGCGCTTTCAACGATCGCGCCCGGATGGGACGTACCCTTGATCGATGCGAGTCTTCTCTCGCAGCCTACTCAGAGCCATACCACTCACGATGAAGCGCCTTTTCAATCACGCATCAACTCCGAAAAGGTGCCTTCGCAACCATCAGCCGAAACCCCGTCGCACAGGAGCCCCATCAACAAGTCTGTCGAGATGGTGGGAACGTCCGAGTCGCAACAACTCTCTCCGGCAAAGTCGGACTGGAAAGGGCAATGGCCCGCCGCTCTGTTTCTGATATGGATCGCGGGAGCGGCCTTCGTTGCGATCAGGTTATTCGTTCGACTGGCAGGCGTCCGATGGATGGTGAAGCGGAGCAGACCTGTAAAGTCGCTTCATCTGGACCGCGTAGCTGGCCTTATAAACGGAGAACAGAAGCTCAATATTCGCATAAGCGAGAAGGTGCCCGTGCCGTTGATATGGGGAATCTTTCGGCCAATCATCCTTCTCCCCGCTGATGCCGAAAACTGGCATGCTGAAAGATGGGAGATGGTGCTGCGCCACGAGAGCGCACACCTTTGGCGGCGCGATCACCTGACGCTCATCCTTGTGCATGTAGCTTCGGCTCTTTACTGGATGAACCCGCTCGTATGGTTTGCCGCACGCCGCATCGAAGTGGAGCGCGAGCAATCCTGCGACGACATCGTTTTGCAGACAGGGACTCGCGCTTCCGAGTACGCCCGCGAGTTGCTCGCCATCGCAAGCCGGGCGAGCCAATCGTCTCATTTGCGCGGCCATCTGGCTATGGCCAGGACCGCTATCATCGAAGGACGGCTCCGAGCCATTCTCGACCCCGAAAGAAAGAGAGGAGATATGACCCTTATGACCAGACTTCTGATCTTCGCTTTCATCATAAGCATAAGCCTTCCGCTCGCTGCCGTCCGCATACGCGCCAACTCGGTTCCCTCCAAAGAGCGAGCAACGCAAACTGCCGCGCTGCCCGATTCAACCGCCACCGGAGAACTTGAAGCAGAGGAAGACGCTGAATCAGCCTTACAACAAGAAACGACTCAACAGGCCGCCTCTCCCGGCTTAGAGGCCGCGCAAGCTCTCGAAGCAATCGGAGGCCGCGAGCTTCACGCGCTCGCTGAGGCTCTGCGCAATCGAGATTGGGGAGCACGAAGATATGGTGATAGCCCGGTCGACATCAGCGATGTCCGCGCGGTGAAACCTCTGATAAACGCCCTCAGAGACGATGACCCGGTTGTGCGCCGCATCGCTGCATGGGCGCTTGGAGAGATTCGAAGCCCTCGCGCAATCGAATCGCTCAGGCAACATCTGTCGGATTCAGATGCAGACGTGCGAGCGCAGGCGGCTCAATCGCTCGGCGATATAGAAGACAAGCAGCCCGTAGAAGACCTTATGCTGGCTCTGAAAGACCCTTATCCACAGGTCAGGCTCAAAGCAGCACACGCGCTCGGAGACATAAGAGACCGTCGTTCCCTTCCCGCCCTGACGACTGCCCTCGAAGACCCCGATGAGAACGTGCGGGACAAGGCCAGGTGGGCCATCAAAGAGATTGTCGAGGATTCGACCTTCGATTCTTCGATGGATTACGTCAATCATACGAGTTCGCTTGTAAGGGAGCGGGCAGCTCACGAGATGGGCGACAGAAAAGACCCCGAAGCCGTCCCTTCTTTGATAAATCTGCTGTGGGACGATGCGCCCAATGTAAGGAACAAGGCGGCATGGGCGCTCGGAGAGATTCGCAGTCCGCGCGCAATCGCGCCTCTCACCCGCAAAGCATTTGAAGAGGGAGAAGAGATCGCAATCCGCCGACAGGCCATACGCGGTCTTGGAGAGATCGGCGACCCGGCGGCTGGACCTGCCCTCCTCGAATTGCTCAAGAGCAAGGACTGGCGTCTGCGATCTCAGGCTGCCGATGCGCTTGGCGATGTCGGGATCAAAGAAGCGATAGACCCTCTGACACGCGCCTTAGACGACGAATCCGAGTCGGTCAGAGAAAACGCTCGCAAGGCGCTCAGAAAGATTAGATGAGCGATTTTTCGGGTTCGAGAGACTGACTCGATTATCATCCGTCAAACAAGCTCCGAGAGAAACGCGTTGCTCCTGAGATACACCAATGAGTGATTACGAGAGCAACTTAAGGAAATAACAAATGAGAGTAAAAATTTCGCACGGCTTATTCCTTTTCATTATATTGATCGGACTCTGCGGAATCATATTCGATGTCGAGGCCGCCTCGGCTTTTAATGATGGCACGATAGTCGAGCGGAAGAAGTATTCTTTCCCTCCTTATGAGCAGGCCAAAGGCATCGAAAAAATCTGCTCCAAAGAAGAGTACGACAGGGCTATCAAGGATTCGAGGTATGAACTGGAAAAGCTCATATACCTGAGCCAGGGCTTGAAGGTGGTTGCTTACCTCTACAGGCCTAAGAACATCGAAGGCCAGAAGCTGCCGACAATAATTTATAACCGGGGGAGCTATGTGAGAGAAGACATCGCTTATGAACTAGCGCCCTTCTTTCACCGTCTGGCGGCAGATGGATTCGTCATACTGGCACCGCTCTACAGAGGCAGCGATGGAGGCGAAGGCCATGATGAAATGGGAGGCGCGGATGTCAATGATTTGATGAACGTGCTGCCTCTAGCGAAATCGCTCGGATTCATCGATACGACGAACCTTTTCATGTATGGTGAATCGAGGGGCGGCATGATGACCTTTCAAGCGATAAGAAACGGATTCCCAATCAACGCCGCGGCCGTCTTCGGCGCATTTACCGATCTTGAAAGCCTCATAAACTCGGACCCCAACCGGTATCAGCAAATGATAAAGGTTATATGGCCCGACTTTGAATCCCGCAAAGAAGAGATTATCTATACACGCTCTGCCATCAAATGGCCTGAGAAAATAAATATCCCGCTGCTCGTAATGCATGGCGGCGCAGATAAGTCCGTAGACCCTGTACATTCCTTGAACCTCGCCCAGCA
This sequence comes from Blastocatellia bacterium, assembly GCA_022615215.1. Classification (GTDB taxonomy): domain Bacteria; phylum Acidobacteriota; class Blastocatellia; order UBA7656; family UBA7656; genus JAKEHD01. The sequence continues at coordinate 449 of JAKEHD010000106.1, read as the reverse complement.
ATTGCAAAAATTAGGGAAGAAGTACGAGTTGTTGATTTACGCCGGTGACAACCATATATTGAGCAGGAATCAGGAAGACAGAGACAGAAGGGCGCTCGGTTGGTTCAAGAAACATATCAAGAAATGATTTCTGATTCCGGTTTTGCTTCAATTTCAGCAGCAACGCCCTTAACGTGATCTACACCTGACAGGGCCGGGTTTCACAGGACGACAATAATCGTTTTCACATTTCAAACCCAAGCGTTAAAACCTTTAGCTTGCCGTTTTCCTCTATGAAATAAAACTCAAACATTCCTCGCTTTATCTTATATACTTCCTGATCTTTGGCGACACCGTATTCCGATAATCCATATATACTGCGCGCGGGGCAAAATGAAAATTTTTCCAGAGAGGAACGCTTATGTGGAGTGCGCCGCCCTTTTTCTTTCTTCAGAGATTTCTTTCTTCTT
>JAKEHD010000636.1 GCA_022615215.1 Blastocatellia bacterium | reverse complement strand
TGGATTTGCCTGCCGCTTGTTAGGCAAAAACTGAGACTCACAGCGGGCGGAAGCCGATGGTATCTCTACTCAAATTGTCATTCCATGCCGCGCGCAGTATACATTTATTAATGAATACATTTATTGTCGAAGGCTCCGCGCCGGTTTACTCCTTCTCCCTGGTCACAACCATTATGTATGCTTCGGGGGTGCCTTCGTGCAGTATCCAGGGCTGAGTCAGGCTGCCGCGATGTTCGGGGGCTGCGCCTATGTCAGAGTTCTTGAAGTAGGGCGCATAGAGCATGACATGCGGAGGATAATGAAAGGTCTTTCCGGTTCGGGGATTGTGCAGGTGGTTTTCGGTCGAAAGCATATAGGCGATGCCGGGCTTGCGCGGCGCGAGCCAGGTGCCCGCCCGATAGCCTTCCTCTATTTCGCGCTCTATCTCCTCATCGCTTTTGCCCTGCTCGCGCAACCGGGCCCTCCTCAGATTGACGAGCAAAGTCGTCTGCGACCCTTCCGCGTCGTAGCATATAGGCGCAGTCCCTTCGGTCCCTTCGCGCAGCACGAGGCAGGTGAATCCGTTCGTGCCTTCGCGCGCCTTGACGAATCCGCCCCGTTCGAGCACGTAAACCGTAGCCTCTTTCCTCAAATGCTCAGGCCCTGCACTGAGCGCCATCTCCATCTCACGCTCGCGCGGCAGAAGTGTCGGCAACTTCGACGATTTATCGGCAGGGGTCTGCGCAAGCGTTGAAGCGCAGAGCACGCCCGCGCACAGGAATAAACAACAGAGTCTTTCAAAAAATCCAGTAGCACTGCTCATATCAAAATCCTTTCTCATTGACAGAATTTCCATTCGGAGGGCCGGGCGTTTCGCTGGCGAACGCTCTCAAGCCTCCGGCGCTTTCCCGTATCTCTGCGTGGCAAAACCCACGATGAGGCCGAGGACCGCTCCCGGCAACATGATGTCGAGGTAAAGGCTTGCGTCGACCTGTAGCGCGACCAGAAAACTGAGCGCAAGACCTACCGCAAACCCTGTGAGTATCCCGAGCAAGAGCGAACGGACCTTGCGCGCGATGACTCCTATGGTGATGCCCGTTATCACTCCTTTGATGGTCGTTATGATGATGACCTGAACGATTATCGGAGCGACCTGGGGCGAGAAGAACCCCGTTATCCCGTCGAGTAATCCGAGGGCGCTTCCGAGCAAAAGGCCGAGCAAAGGTTTTGACATTTCAATCGCTCTCTATCACCAGGCATTCAGTTTCCAGCAGGTCTGCCTGCCCGCTTCATGTTGAGCAGGAACCCTCCCTTCTCTTTGTCCCCGACCTCTATCACGAGCGAGTCAGCGCCCGTTTTGTTGTAGATCAGGCGCGAGGGCTTGCCGGGTATAATTTCCTGGCTCTCGAATAAGGCTCTCTCGCCGGTCAGTTCGACAAGCCTGTAGAAGAGGGGCTTCTCTTCCCAGGCTACCATCTTCGAACTGAAGTGCTTGAACCGGTATACGACGCCGCCGTCTTCTTCCGCTATGATGAAAAACTCAAGCACCGGAGTCTTTTCGCCTTTGACGAGGCGAAACATTCCCACCATCGATCCGCCCGCCGCCCGCGTCCAGTGCTCTTCGACATCGCCGCCGAGGGCCTTGCCTTCCCAGCGCCCCACCATCCAATCGAGGTCTGCGAGCGACGGCTTTTTGCCGCTGTTATCCTGCGCGGTCCCCGCAACAGGATTGCCGCATAGAAAGAAGATCGCGGCCAGAATCGTTGCCGCGCCCGCTCGTCTAATTTTTCTCATCATCTGGCTCTCCTATCTCTTGCTCAGGCAGTCTACTCTTCTATTAAACATTTTCGGGATTTCCATTAACGGCCCGACACCAGGAGCACAAAAATTCTCATGATGAGGTATGCCAGTATCAGCAGAACTATGAAGCGGTTCCGCGCGAGAAAGCGTAAGGCTCGCTCCATCGCGCTCTCACGATAAGCCAGTACCGGCAGCCCATCGAGAAATCTCGTCACTTCATCTGAAAGCGCCTGCGCGCTCTCATAGCGGCTCTCGCGCTCACGGGACATAGCTTTCAGGCACACGGCTTCCAGAGGTTTCGGGACTGTCGAATTCGACAGGCGCGGAGGCGCAGGGTCTTCGTTTGCAACGCGGCGACGGATGTCGCTCGCTGAAGTCGAATCGAACGGCGCGCGGTTCGTCAGCAAGAAGTAAAGTATCGCCCCCAGAGCGTAAACGTCCGCGCGCTCGTCTACCTGATCGATAAGGCCGAGCGCCTGTTCGGGCGACATATATGCGGGCGTGCCGAGAATGGTCCCCTCCGCCGTCTCGTCTGCCGCTTCGGTCGAACGGCTTCGAGGTGATTCAGTAGCGCGACCGTGAGGGAGCGATTTGTTCGGAAACGGGGCAGTCTCTCTGAGGTCGATATCTTTATCCTCTTCGACTTCGCCGAGAACTTTGGCCACGCCCCAGTCCATCACGAGCACTTCGCCGAATCGTCCCACCATGACGTTTTGCGGTTTGAGGTCGCGGTGTATTACGCCGTGAGCGTGCGCGAAGGCGACCGCTTCGCAGATTTTCTGAAAAGCGCGAAGACGCTCTAAAAGAGAATCCACCTCTCTCGCGTGATGATCGAGGCGGCTGCCCCTCACGAATTTCATCACATAGAAGACGCGGCCGTCGGCCGATATGCCTGCGTCGTGGACGGGCACTATGCCAGGATGTTCGAGGCGGGCAAGGACTCGGGCTTCTCGCGTCATGCGCAGTCGCATCTCTTCGGGCGAATCGGGCAGATTGAGAACCTTCACGGCCACGCGCCGATCAAGCTTCGTGTCTTCGGCAAGATAGACTGTGCCCATGCCGCCGCGCGCTACTCGGCCGATGATCTCGTATCGGGTGCCGCTCAGGTCGGGCAGATCGACTGCGGCTCGCAGGCGTTGGATCATCTCATCAGAAAGCCATTTCATTCTATTTCGACTCCGAGCAATGATCGGGCCTCGCGGCGAAACTCTTCATCGGTCGCGGTGATTTCGCGCAGCCTTTCAAGGACTATGCGGCGGAACTCGCGCCGCGCGTAAGCCAGATAATTCGTTACATTGCTCGTCGAAAGTCCCGACTCGCGGGCAAGGCGGTCGTAAGTGACTCGCTCCGCCTCGTCCGCTTCGTCGAGATAGTAAGACTCGAACAATCGAAAATGCATGATCTTGCCTTTGGCTTCGCACTCAGCTTTGAGATTATCTACGGCCAGGCCGAAGAGGCTTCGCACCCACTCCTTGTCGAAGTATTCATCGAGAGCGTCCGGCGCGGGCAATTCAGCACGCGTGATCTCGTCTTCGGCGCTTTCGAAATCTATCGATAGCAAAACTCTATCGCCTCCGCGCTTTAAGCGGCGAGCGGCCTTTTCTTCGTTGGAGATAAATGCGTCCAGACAGATGCGCAGGAAGGTGCGAAATCGCGCCTTCGCCGGGTCATAGCTTTTGAAGAAGTCTTTCTCTATCGCGGCGGCAAAGAACCCTTGTGTGAGGTCTTTGGCGTCTTCGTTGGATTTGCGCCATTTGATTCGGACGTATTTGTAGACGGGCTTCCAGTAAGCGGTTATGAGGGTATCTAGCGCACGCTCTCTCTCGGTCGGGTCCGTGCTTCCCGCCGCGATTATGGCAGACCATTGAGTAGCAGGAAACCGGTCGCCTCGTCCTCCGATGCTCGTGTCCATATCGAGACCTCGCGCTTTCGACCGTCGGCGGCAAAAGCGTGTGAAATCATGCCCTCACTATCATCTATGAAAAAGCGCGCTTTTCCAAATCGAATCACATTGAATCGAGTTATACTGCGCGCGGGGCAAAATGAAAGATTTTCCAGAGAGGAACGCATATTTGGAGTGCGCCGACCGGGGCGGCGCTTTGGTTGCGGCAGAAGTTAG
>JAKEHD010000635.1 GCA_022615215.1 Blastocatellia bacterium | reverse complement strand
TCGCGCTAAATGTTGTCAAGAAAGGCGCGAAAACTGAGTCCCACTTTTAATCACACCCCTGCCCGACTGCTGAAAAAGTATTCTTTATCCAAACAGCAGGCGCACACCTCAAAAATGTGCGCCTGCACGCCTGTTCACGTAGAGTCGCCTGCTCACACACATATCCAAACGGTAGTCGTCGGCCGAGGAATGCACAAAGGTCGCTAGCAGATCGGAGAGTCATAAATCATTATGAAAAACGTCGTCGTAGTCGGGACTCAATGGGGCGATGAAGGAAAAGGCAAGATGGTAGATATTCTCGCGCCTTATTTCGACATAGTAGTCCGTTATCAGGGCGGTCACAATGCGGGCCACACCGTTCGAATAGGCGACCGCCAGTTCATACTTCACCTCATACCATCGGGGATACTTCACAGCGAGCGCGCCTGCATTATAGGAAACGGCGTCGTGGTCGATCCGCGCGCCTTCAACTCGGAGCTTGAAGAGCTTCACCAGTCAGGCATAGAAAGCGAGGGGCGCTTGTTTCTCTCTAACCGTGCGCACCTCATACTCCCCTATCACGTCGCGCTCGATTGCGCCCGCGAAAAGCGACTCGGCGCAAACTCTGTGGGAACGACTATGCGGGGAATAGGGCCTGCTTACGAAGACAAGGCCGCGCGGACGGGTGTGAGGGTGGGCGATCTCCTCTATCCCGACCTGCTGCGCGCGCATGTGCGCAAAAACGTCGAGGACGCAAATCACGAACTCGTCTCGCTGGGCGCAGACCCCCTGGACGCGGAGCAACTCCTGGACGAGTATCTGAGCGAAGCCCTACGGCTCAAACCGTTCATAAGCGACACTGCGGCCATGATAAATACGGCGGTGAGCGAGGGGAAATCCCTCCTGCTCGAAGGCGCGCAGGGAGCTATGCTCGACATAGATCACGGGACATACCCTTTCGTCACCTCTTCGAACGCGACAACAGGCGGCGCAGCGACCGGTTGCGGGCTGGCGCCTAAGCGAATAACGGGCGCGCTCGGAATAACGAAAGCCTACACTACGCGAGTCGGAGGCGGTCCCTTTCCGACAGAGCTTCTCGACGAAACGGGCCGGCATCTGCGCGAGCGCGGAAACGAATACGGCGCATCGACGGGCCGCCCGCGCCGCACAGGCTGGTTCGATGCGGTGGTGGTGAGCTACTCGAATATGCTGAACGGTATCGACGCCATGGCGCTTACGAAACTCGATGTGCTCGACGATCTCGAAGAGATAAAGATATGCACGGCCTACGAGTACCGGGGCGAAACGCTGAAAGAGATGCCCTACGGCGCAAGCCTTCTCGACGAATGCGAGCCGGTTTATGAAACCTTTCCCGGATGGAAGACCGACACGGTCGGCCTGACAGAGTACGACCAACTCCCCGAAGCCGCGAAGAATTACATACGCCGCATAGAAGAGCTTTGCCATGCTCCGGTTGCACTGATTTCGACCGGACCCGAACGCTCGGAAACGATAATACGGAAAGTATCTATCGTGAGCGACTGGATGAAATATACTGAGCGCGGGGCAAAATGAAAGTTTTCCTGGGAGCGCAGGCATCCTGCCTGCAAGCGTTTCCGTATTCAGGAGATTGAGGGAAATCTTCAATCCGGCTCGCGCGCAGTATAACCGATGAGCCACCGGAAGCGATCTGGAAAAGAGTCGCCGACTTGATATGCGAGAGCTAAGGGGCTTCATTCTTTGCCGCCCTTTGGCGGCTCCCACAGTTCTATCTTGATTCCGTCAGGGTCGATTATCCAGCCGAAGCGGCCGTAATCGCACTCTTCGACCTCTCCGACGACCTGCACCCCTTCTGCTTTTAGCTGCTCTAAAAGCGCGTCGAGATTGTCTACGCGAAAGTTCATCATGAAGGGCGACTGGCTCGGCTCGAAGTATTTCGTGTCGTCTCGGAAAGGCGACCAGGCCGTAAACCCTACGGTTTCCGGGTCGTCTTTCTCGCGCCAGTAAAAAGATATATAGCCGTCGCTATCGGGTATTATGCCGAGATGTTTCGCGTACCACTCTTTCGTTTTCTCAGGGTCGGGGGTCTTGAAGAATATGCCGCCTATCCCGGTTACCTTTTTCATGCAGTCGCTCCTTGAGGGGATTTTGTAGCAACTTCAGTATATTCATTCGCGGCCCGCGATGTCTAACCGATTCCCGAATGACCGCTATTTTCGGGTTGCCGCTCAGATCAAACTCCCCTTAATGACCTGGAAGGCTTTGCGAAAGATTGTCTTTCCTGACGCTTTCTTATACCTTATAGAAGTCTTTGTTGCAGTCGGCTTGAGGCGCAGGTTTGTGTTTTGCAGATCGATCTGCGTTGGCTCGATATTTCATCAGGTATCACATAGAGGCTGACCACAGATCACACAGATAGCACAGTGGAAGGCAGGGCCTTCTACAAAAGATTTCTGTCTGTGTAATCTGTGAAATCTGTGGTTGATACCATTACACATTATCTTGCGAAAACCCGATCATGACACGCTCCAGTTTCATTATCATCTCCCTAATACTCCTGACAGGCTGTCTTCTCCTGAATCGCCAGCCCGTTCTTGCCGACTCAAACGGATACCGCTTCGATTCCTGGACATCAGGTAGCGGCCTGCCTCAAAACTCTGTCTACTCGATTCTTCAAACCTCTGACGGCTATCTCTGGTTCACAACCCTCGACGGCCTAGTTCGTTACGACGGCGTCCGCTTCCAGGTATTCAACAAGATCAATTCAAAAGGCATCAACAGCAATCGCTTCACAAAGCTATTCGAAGACCGCGACAAGAATCTCTGGATTTGCACCGAAGACCGGGGCTTGACCCTGTACCGCGACGGCGCGTTCGCTACCTATACTATGAAAGACGGCCTCCCCACCAATTGGGTCGACAGTTTTCATCAAAACGATTCCGGAGAATTACTCGTTCGCACGGGCAAAGGGATCGCCCGATGGCAGGATGGGCGATTCGCCCTTGTCTCTGCGGATTATGATTTGAACTATTTCGATTCGACGCTCGGTTACAGGGACCGTTCGGGCGCTCTATGGTACAGAATCGGCTCAACCCTACGTCGGGTCACAGACGGCGAAGTGACCGAGTATACAATCCCGGAATACAAGAATGCCGATCCATACCGCCCGCCGCTTTATGAAGATAGTCAGGGCAGGCTATGGGTAGGCACGAATCACACGGCACTGTTCATGGTCAAGGATGGCACGCTGACCCGCTATACGATCGCAGATGGTCTGCCCTCCTTTCAGATCGGCGGATTCTGCGAAGACAGGGATGGGGCCGTTTGGATGAACACATTCGGCGGAGGCCTCGTCAGATTTCAGGACGGTCGGTTCACAACCTTCACCACTGAAGATGGGCTTCCCTCGAATAACGTCATGGCGATTTACAAGGACCGCGAAGGGACGCTCTGGGCGGGCACGAACAACCACGGACTCGTTCGTATCACTAAAAAGATCGTTAATGCGCACCTTCCGACGGCAGGGCAGAACAACAAGAGTTTATACCCCATGCTCGAAGACCGCGCAGGCAATCTATGGATCGGCGGCGACGGTCTCTACCGATTCAGAGATGGCCTCTTCTCTTACTACCCGCTAAACCTCCTCGATACAGAGCAAAGCAGAAGAGGCCGTTACCGTGTCATCGGGGGGTTATATGAAGACCACGACGGTCGGATTTGGATCGGCACACCGGATAAATTGATCTCATACAGAGACGATAAGTTCACCGATGAAACCGCCATGCTTGGCGATATGAAAGACTTGAAGAGAATCAACGCCATCCTTCGTGATCGTAATGGCTCTCTCTGGCTCGGCACCCGCAACGGTCTCTTCGAGCATAAGGATGGAAAGACCAGGCATTACAGAAAAGAGGAGGGGTTGCCTCACATGGAGATTACAGTCCTGCTCGAAGACCGTCAGGGCGCTCTGTGGATAGGCACTCATGGCGGGCTGGTTCGTTATCAAAACGGACAGTTCACTTCTTACACGGAAAGCGACGGCCTTTCGAGCAATCAGGTCCGCTCGCTTTATGAGGACAGCGAAGGCACGCTCTGGACAGGCACTTATGAGGGCGGGTTGAATCGCTTCAAAGGCGGACGATTCACTCGCTACACGACGGACGACGGGTTGTTCAGCAACGGAGTCTTTCAGATACTCGAAGACGACGCCGACAATTTCTGGATGAGCGGCAATCAGGGCATATATCGTGTGAGACGCCAGCAACTAAACGATTTCGCTGAAGGGAAACTGGGTCAGATCACATCGATCTCTTATGGCGTCGCGGATGGAATGCGAAACGTGGAATGCAACGGAGGCCGCCAGCCAGCAGGCATAAGAGCGCGCGACGGGCGACTATGGTTTCCGACTGTGGATGGCATCGTAGTAGTTGACCCGAAAGGCGTGTCGTCCAATCCCCTGCCCCCTCCCGTGTTGATAGAATCGGTCCTCCTGAGTCGCAAAGAAATCGCCTTCAACGATGGATTGGAAATCCCTGCGGGCCAGCAAAGCCTTGAGATTCAATACACGGGTCTCAGCCTCATCAGGCCCGAGGCAGTAAAGTTTCGATACAAGATCGAAGGGCTGGACACGGACTGGACCGAGGCGGGAAATCGCCGCTCGGCATTCTATTCCTATATCCCCGCCGGAGAATATGCCTTCCGTGTGATAGCCGCAAACGCCGATGGGGTGTGGAACGAAGAGGGCGCAGCGATAAGGCTGATTGTGATACCGCCTTTCTATCAGACGTTGTGGTTTCAGAGTCTGGCAGTGATTCTGTTATTAGCAATAGTCGCGCTAGTCTACCGTGTGCGAATCGAGAATCTGAAACGAGCGCGGGCGGCGCAGGAGGAATTCTCACGCCGTCTGGTATCATCTCAGGAACGGGAGCGAAAGCGCATAGCCGCAGAACTTCACGACAGCCTCGGACAGAGCCTGCTTGTGATCAAGAATCGCGCCTTCCTCGGCTCGAAGAAGATCGAAGATCAAAAGGCCGCGCTCAAACAATTCGATCAGATCACATCGGCCGTCTCACATGCCATTGAAGAAGTGCGAAGCATCGCGCATGACCTGCGACCGCTTCACCTGGAACGATTGGGACTGACTGCGGCAATCGAATCGATCATAAACGATGTCTCAAGCTCTTCGGAGATAAGACTAACCGCCCATATCGATTCCGTAGACGGATGCTTTTCGCCCGAAGCCGAGATCAATCTCTACCGCATAGTACAGGAAGGCATAAACAATATAATCAAGCACTCGGGCGCGAAAGAGGCGCG
>JAKEHD010000634.1 GCA_022615215.1 Blastocatellia bacterium | reverse complement strand
GGAACGCACTGCGGCGTACCATCGGCCTGGATTCGGCGGCGTTGAAGCAGTCCGTCAGATGTAGCCACAAGCCTTGAAGACTTTGGCACTTCTATATAGGCAACAGGGTGCCCCTCTTCCTGAAGGGCAGCCACGCGCACGCTAACAGGCGGGATAGTTCGGTTCGCTATCATTGCGGCAAGTCCGGTCAGGTTTTGATGATCTACGTGAAGACCGGAGATGGTCCCGTCCTTTTCTACCCCCAGATAAATATCGCCGCCTTCCGTATTAGCAAGGCACACCACTGCCGCAACAAGCTCTCGGTCGGGCAGTCGAGTCCGGTCGCTTTTGAATTCAACCGTGAGCGATTCTTCTTCGGGAATGCGGCGCGTCATTTTACCAACCCTTTCGCGCGAAGCTGTTTGCTGATCGAAGACCAATCGTACTTGCCTTCGAGCAGTTCTTGCCAGTACTTCTTCGCCTCGCTCCACGGGACAAGTTCCCAGAGAGGCGCTATGTTGAGGACCACGCCGTCATCGAGGTCAGGCTCAAGGCCGAGGTCGGCAGCCCGGCGAAGCTTATCGCGAAAATCGCGCAATTCGGAAAGCAATGCCTCCTGCTGCTCGATCTGCTTTTCAAGTTGCTTTGCTTCGCGTCCCGATGTTCCGGCAGCGGCGCGCTGGCTGCGAACATGATCCAGATCGTTCTCTTCCAGGTTGATTTTAGGCTCGACGTAGTTGACCAGTGCTTTGAAAAGAATGTCCTTATCGAGTCGGTGATAATAGAGCCAGAGCGAGTAGCCCTTCTTCGGTGATTGCAGCAGCCAGTAGATAGGCGCTTTGCGGCGGCTCTTGGAGTATCGTTTGACGTGCTGCATCCAGAAGCCGTCATTGCCGGGCTTGCGAAAGTAATCGCGCAATTCCTTGACGCCGAGCAATTCGCAGGCTTCGCGTTCGATTTCTTCGGCGCGTTCCTGCCAAAGCAATTCGAATACATCACGCACACGGCGGATGATGTCGTCTTCGTGGTCGGGGTCGTCAACAAGTATGCCATCCCAATCAATGCGGAGCGGATAGCCGGGCGGAGTCTCGTTGAGCGGCAAACCGTCTTCACCTGTCAAAGCGGCGGGCGCGCAGACCGGGAGCGGCGCGAACGGGTCAGGCAGTTCAGGCGCAGCATGTTCGCCGGTGGCAAACCGCGCGTCCCAGCGACCGAACGCGCAACCGACTGCGTAAGAAAGCAAGTCGGTGGTCAGTGGTCGGTGGTCGGTAGTCGGTTGGTCGGGTTCCGTTTCGTCGTCGGCTTCGTCGTCGGTTTCGTCCTGCTCGTCATCGTCAGCGGTCGGCGCGGTTTGTGTGAAAGACGATTCGATAGCGAGGCGGTCTTCGTCGCTGATGCCGTAGAGACGAAAGGCGATATCATCAATCTCTCGTTGATGCGCAGCGAGTTGTTCTTCGGCTTCCGCGAGGCGCGATTGCCACGCGGCGATGCGCTCAGAAAGCGTGTTGCCGCCCTCTTGTAAGAGTGCAGGCAGATGAAAGACGTGACTGGTTTCGTTTGTTGTATCGATTGTACGTTTTAGCTCTGTGCAATCAAGAGCTAACCCGGCTAGTTCACTTTCATTCGAGCCATCTACTAATTTTTTAGGGAGAGGTAGTTGCTGGAGAGTACCCACGACAAACTCTGGAAATTCAAAACGACCCAGCAAAACTTTGAATAAATAGTCGAAGGCTATTGTATTGCCTAGGCCAAGAAGCATTGGTAGTGATGACACATCATTACTAAAAATTCCATAGCCTCTAACGCTGAAAACAGAGCCCGCAAATAATACGCGCGGAGAATACCGTCTTGCTCTTAATGACCAGGTAAGCCCCGGACGGAAATATAAATCCGTATTTTTTATAATTCGTGACCAGTGTGAACCGCCATACAACGTCCCAGCCCAAGACTTTAACTCATCCCCGTCATTTCTCCAGTTAATAACTAAATGCAAGTCAGAGTAGAAAGATGAGGCCGCGCCGCCATGAGCAAAAGGAAACCATTGATGACCACTGGTAACGCAATAAGCACCCATTGGCTGTTTTGGATGCGCTGACAAGGGGCATATCATATTTGGTAGAACTTCCCACCAAGCGCGTACAAAGCGAAAGTCATCAGCCGTTGCTAATCCTTGCCTGACTACCCTTCCACCACTTTCGAACGATGGTAGCTTACTGAAGACCCTACGGATGTCATTACTCACCCAATAACAAAACGGCGTGTTTGGAACTTGTTTGAAATCCTCTGGCTCAACAACAAAGCGGCGCGCGTCGTGCTCGTTATGCAGAGATTCATAAAGCGCCTGGCCTTTGTCTTCTTCACCGAGCAAGCGCAAACAAACGAGTGAAGAATAAGGCGCATTTGTAGGAGCGGGAGCTTTGGCAATCTCACCGTCAAGCCGCGACCAGCGCGGGAATCGTCCTTCTACAGGCTTGATGAAACCCGCATCATCAAGCCGCCGCAGTTCGCTGTCGGCTTGATGGCGCTTCAAGCTGCGCGTCGTTTCGTACTTCTTCGTGCTGAAGATGTCTTTCTTATCGGTCGGGACTTGCGGCAAGTCTTGGGCGAGTTGCAAAGTCAACTGCCTGTCTTCTTCGCTCGTCAAACTCCGCAGCACGTAAGCAGCCGTCTCGACCATCGCATCCAGCACGCCCATGCCAAAATCGGCCAGCACTAAAGGGCGATACAATCGCAGCACGATGCGCTCGCGCCAATCGCTCGACCCGCTCAGGAAAAATCCCGTGCGGCTCGAAATGATGCCCAGGAATCCGCCCGGCACGAGGCGATCTTGAAAGCACTCGACAAAGGCTTTATACACGTCGCCTTTTGTATCGCCATAGGTTTCGTCAATGTAGGGCTTCGACGGCAGGCTCGCATCGCCGAACGGCGGATTCATCAGCACCACATCGAATTTCTGCCGACATAGATCGATGAACGCGAATCCCTGCTCGGCATCCTCTGCGAACAACTGCCGCAACAATCCTCGGCCATTGCTCGCGCGCCGGGCGTATTCGCGCAAGGCTCCGAGGGTTTGCGCTTCGGCATCCTGCCAGACTTTTTCACTCGTGATATCGGCCACGTCGAAGATCAGTTTTTGTTGCGCTTCTTCTTTGCGGTAATCAAACAGCGCGCCTTCGCGGGCAAGCTGTTCCTCACGTGCGGCCTGCTCACGCAGCATCTCTTGCCATTGCTTGCGCGCCTCTTCAATCGGCCCGCTGATGTCGTCTTCGATCCGCACCAGCGCACCGGCTTCGCCCGCCAGCTTCATCCGCTCGAAGACATTGCGAATCAGTTCGCCGATCAACCCGCCTAAAACATGCGGGCTAAGGTCGGCTATGAACTCTTCCAACAAATCTGCCTCGCCCGGCATCGGCTCCGCGCAGACCAGGTTCATTCGTGTGATCTGCGGGCGATTCTCTTTCAAGCCCATCTCTTGAAAAGCCCGCTGCGCCCTGAGCCACAACGCCAGCGCAGCAATCTGCGTTGCCCGCAAATCAATGTCAATACCGTGCAAGTTGCGGCTCAAAATCAACGCCGGTATGTCGCGCTCGAATTCGGCACGCGTCGCATAATCTTTCTGCAAACCAGCGGCAATCGTGTCGTCTTCCCATGCTTCGCGGTAGATCGTCTCCAACAGGTCGAAGCAATAGAGCAGGAAGTGGCCGCTGCCGCAGGCCGGGTCTAAAATTTTCAACTCGCGCGGATCTTTCGGCTCGCGATGTGTGATGAACGCCGTGCGTTGCAACACTCCTTCCGGCGAAAGGCTTTCATCTGTCGCATGGTCTTCGGGCGATTGTTCGCCGCGCGTCATAAAAACTTCGTTCGGGCGGCGCGCGAGATAGCTGCATTGTTCGGCGAGCGCCGTCCGGCCTTTGCGCATCTCGTACCAGGCGCGGCCCAGGGTGTTATCGACAAGAAACTCGACTACATAACGCGGTGTGAAGAACTGATTACGAAAGGCCATCTCATAAGAGTTGCGGGGCGCGGCGCTTTTTTTGCGAGCCTTATCGCGCAATTCCTTTGGCGTGAAATATTGATAGACCCAGCCGATGGCCTCGTCCTCGATCCAAATATCTTTTAGTTCCTCGCTATTGATAAGGGCCAGCACCTTATCGAGCACGCGCTTGGGCGGAAAGAGGCGATTGGCCGAATCGTGCGGAGAAAAGAGTACGCCTATCTCTTCTGAAAGCGTCCCGCCCAGCCATTCGAGAAAATGGCGATAAGCGATCTCTTGCTCGCCGCCGGACCATAGCTTTTCGTCTTCGGGATGATCGGCCAGATAGAACTTGAACCCGTTGGAGTTAATGCCCCGGCTCACAGCCTCGCGTATGAGCTTGCGTTGTTCCATCATCTTGTAAGCGACCAGCCGGTTGAGGTGAGTGAAAGCCACCTCGCGTATGAGTTGCCCGATTGCATCAGCCGGTTTGAAGCCGCCGGCCTGAATGTGTTGCAAATGAACGAGCACCTGCTCTCGATAATCGAGGTCGGATTGCGAGAGATGTCCCATGCGGGAAACATCCTCGACCTTGCCGTTTGGGTGTATGCCGAACTGTCCCTGCAAGGTTTCACCGATGGCCTCTTCAAGAAGCTTTCGGCATTGAGTTACGACATTGCGTAGAGAGTTTCTTAATTGCTTGTCCATGGCTGGTCAGTAGTCAGTAGTCAGTGGTCAGTGGTCCGTAGTTTTTAATCGCTATTCGTTCCGGTTGCTTCTGAGGCATTACCGATTGATTTCAGATATGCATTTAGCATCGGTGCCAGGTCAGCGATCATCGGCTTTAGCTTCTCCACCTGTTTTTGAGAAAGGAGTTTTCGACTATAAGCTCTTCTGAGCCAATGTTGAGTTTCGTTCAGCGAGCCTCTTGCCATTTTTACGAAACGACGATTGTCTTGGTATGAGCCTCTACCCGCTCCTTCAGCGATGTTAGCCCCTATACTATCGGCAGCCTTGACGACTTGCTTGCCTACTGTGTCCTTTGCAAAGTAATCCCAACCGGCAACAACGTGCCAAATTTCGTCGGCAAGTATTTCAGCTAATTGGTAAACTCGCAAGTTTTCGAAATTCGTTCTTGCCATATTCTTTTCTCTCCTGTCTCTAAATCGAACCACAGTACATTAGCACACGGCTGACGTTCAGAGTCCACGCTTTAGCGTGCTGTGGCAGCCTAAAGGCTGTACTCTGAACTTTTACTCCTGTCCCAATCTCATATGGTCCGATTTAGTTATTGGTCCGTAGTCTGTAGTTCTTTAGCCAGGGCCCTGATTGAAGAGCAACTGACTACTGACCACTGACTACTGACCACTGACTACCGATTGAAGTTCCGCCATTCTCGCCGCGACCAGTTCATCCAGAGCGAGACAAACATGTCCTATGGTATCGACTGATTGTTTGGACCAGGAGTAATTGATCTCCTGTGCCTCTCCGCCCGGATCCGACTGAGGGCGATCAGCGCGATGAACGACATCGTTACGTCTGCGAGAAGTCTCATCTACTATTCGCATAAGCTCTTTTTTCTCCCGCCCAAGCCTTTCGGCAATCTGGTCCCACGGCTTTTCCAGGGCCAGCAGCGCGCCGACACTATGTATGCCCTTCTTCCCGCCGAGGTATTTGAAGGTCGTCAGGCTGAGAATCTTGTTCGCGATATAGAGCGGAGCATTCGGGTCGCCCAGGATTCGCAATGTCTCGGCAAGATCGAACGTCAATTCTTTGAAGTGTTCTTGAAGCTCTGTGTCCTGTGGGAAGAAGCTCCGGCCTTTCGCCTGAATGACTATGGGCAGATTTACGCGCAGCAGAGACGGAAGGTAAGTTTCCAGAGCCGTACAGGCAACCACGACCGACTGTCGTAACAGGTTGCAAAGCGCAGATCGCTTCAGTGAAGCGGGAGGAATCTGTGCTCTTTCGCGAATGAGTCCCAGAAAAATCTCATTATAGATCAGCATCAAGTCTTCATCTTCGTTAGCGCCAACGACTGCTCGAAGCGATTTCACAATATCGCCTTCCCGCTGTATGGAATCATTTTCGAGCAGACGATAGACGCGCAGAAGCATCTCCGCAGGTCGGATGGTGTCATCAAATACCTGGCGCGGGCTGATCATGATGATTACTCCAATATAATCTTTACGCCTTCGGCGATCAGTTTATGCAGGTGTTCTCCGAGCCTCTCCATGGCGGCTTCGACCGCCTCATCAGAGTCGAGAGCTTCGGTGAAAAAGTCAGCAACCTTCACCCGTTCGACGGGCCTTCCTATTTCTTCAGGCGGTGTGACGAGTTCCTGAATCCGGGCCAGTACCTGCGCCTTCAGGCTGGACGAAGCTGCGAGATCGGACTCCATCTGGCTGAGCGTGGCGCTGCAATTCCGGCACAGGCTTGCGCTGTCGGGAAGGTCAATATCTTCGCAAGCGCGAGACGAGAGCGGGGCCAGTATGACTGCCTGCATGTCTTCGGGAATCTGAATCCACTCGGAGCGCCCCTTGATCTCTTCTATGGCTCTGGCAAAGGCGGAAGCCCGTTCCCGATGGAGTTCCGCATAAGCCGCTTGATAAGCACTTATGATCTCGCGAGAGAGTTCGGAGATTTCAGGGAACTGTTCGAAGAAGGTCTCCGAGGAAATAAGCGATTGGAGGGTTTCCGCCTTCTTGCCGAGTTCGTCATTCGTACCGCGAAGCGCGAGGGCGGGCCACATGCTGTCAGTCGCAATCCGGGAATTATTAATGACGACAAGACCTGAATCGCCGACCGCATCCCGAATCTTGCGAAGACGGTCACGGGCCTCCATAAATGATTCGCCTTCTCTGGCGAGGAAAAGAACGCAATCGTCAGAGGCCGCCGCCAGAATGTTTGTGAGTGTCTGATGGTAGTTATCCAGCGTATCTTTGATCGGCAGGTGATTGACTTTGGCTGTCGCTTCCACGGGCAGGAGCAATTTCAACTCCTCATCGGCGACTTTTTTGAAGGCCGCAGCAATCGCCCCCTCTTCAACATCGACCTCTTCGCCGCTCAGGTTCTCGAAATTCTGTACCGCCGTCGTAAGGGTCTTGAGTTCGATAGATTCACGGGGCGCATAAGAGGCGGCCTTGAACGCCGGGTTATTTACGAATGGAGCGCGACATTGCGGGTCCAGATGATTGCGGTAGCGTCGCCCCTGATATGTCACCTCTATCGCTCCGGCCCTGAGCAGCACCGCAAGGACGAGGCGCAACATATCCCGCTCCCACCCGTAGCCGATTCCCTGAAAATGGTCGTCCAGATTTTTGCCGGTTACTTTATTTCCGTAAGAATGTTCGCGCTTGAGGTAGTCGAGGACTTCTTTGGCAATTTCGGCTGATGGATTGGGTACGAACTTCGAACCTTCTTGTGTGACGAGACTCAATCCCTGGTCTCGTTCATAGAAAACCTGTGAGAGGGCATTGAGATTCGCTGCTTTGAGTATCTCTTCGGCTTCTGTGCCTTTGAGAGGTCTTGCTCCCATGTCGAGCTTTGGATAGAGGTCCGGCACGGCAGAATCGAAAAGCCCCTTGAAAATCTCTCCGATATTTTTGCCGAGCGCGGCTGCGTCTTTGGAGACTCCCCGGAATAGCCCCTGTCCTTTCTCAAGCGCCTCGACCATCTTCTCGCGGAGTCTGCTCTGAAAACGAATGACCGAATTCTTCTCGCCGGCCAGGCAGGCCGCCTCATCGTTGTTTATGCGCTTCTGGACTCTCATCTGGTCATACCTGGCGACCATGCGTCGAGACGCATATAAATTTGCGGCCAGGTCGTCGAGTTCCGGCGTGAGACAGTAGACCCAGTAGATATTGTTGCTGTTGGTCGGTTGCCTGCTTTCGTTCGTTATATCAGCCAGCTTGATCGGGAATTCTTCCGTGTCTTCAGCGGCGAAGATCGACAGCGGCACCTGCCCCTCGTCGCCAACGCGATTTCCATCCACACTGATGCCGACACGAAAGTTTCGCAGATCGCGGAATCTGTAAGTTCTCAGGTTCGGTTCGGCGAATATCTCGCGCAGGGCTTCGCGAATAATTTCGTTGCGCTCTCTCGGAGTCGGTTCCAGATATGAGCGGCGCTCGGTCTCCCAGTTCTTCTCCTGAGCGGTTTGCAGCTTCCATCCTTCCTCGGTGTTGCGAACGAATTTGGCTTCCGTAAGCCTGTCGAGGGCTTTCTGCACCTGGGCCAGAGGCGCGGCATCTCCGACTTTATCAACGAGGCAGGCCGCTATATTGGCTTCTGTTCGCGGAAGATCGCGGACGAATTCCAGCAAACAAATCGTCTTCGCCGCGCGAGCGGCCCAGCCCTGATCTTCGCTGTCGTTCTTGAACCTCTGGGTGATGTCGCTGATGTCTTTTTGTTTCTCCGTTGAAAGATTGCCTTCGACCAGTTCGAATATTTTGTCCAGCGTTACGAGAGTGCCTATGGGTTGTGATGCGAGATCGGTTCTTTCGGAAACCAGCATCTCGTAAGCCTGTTTGATGATGGTGCGATTGCTGCCTCCGAGATGTTTCGGCGCTCCCGGTTGCAGACGGATGCCCGACATAATATCGATAGACAACTCGACGAAGTGCGGCAGGTATGGATAGAACTGTATAAAATCATCCTCATTGATTTCGCTGTTTCGAGTCGTTCTCTCAAGGCGACAGGCGGCGTTAAGCTGCCCCTGAGAATCTTTGTAGAGCTTCTTGAGAATCGGAATGGCGTCGTCCTTTTTGGCTAAAACGCGCCGGGTTGCAACTTCGCGGATGTCTGCCGGAGCCAGATCGACTCTGTGTTTGAACCGGTCCTGAAGTTTGGCAAGGTCGACTCGCCTGGAATCTATCGCCGCCACCACTTCGTCGAGTTTTTCTTGTGATGTTACCATCACCCAGATCGGGGCGATGGCTTTCTTCGCCTTGAGGAGGTTCTTGCTCGCCTTCCCGAATTGTTCGACGACGGCGCGGAGGTCCTCTATCTTGTCCGCGCTGCGAGCGACATATTGGCCTACTTCGTCTATGATAAAGACCATCGCCTTTCCGGGGCGTCTGCGAGCGCACAGTTCGAAGGCCCGCTCTACGAACTTTCCCACGCTGATGTCGGCGCTCTTGTCCCGAAGAGATTGAGACCAGGAGTCTGCTGCCGGGTAGGTTGTCGGATCCATGGAATGGAGTATCCGGCTGGCTCTGGATATTTTCTGAGCGCCTTTGCGCACCACTCGCCACTCAAGGTCATACATTTCCTGACAGCGTGATTTGAATTCATCGAGATCGCCTTCCTTTTCCAACTCGATCTCAAGTTCAGCGATGTCGTAGTCCTCCGCATAGTCGAGTTCGCGCAGGAGGACCGTGTACATGACTTCGGCAACTCGTTCGGTGGATCGTTTGACGGCTCTATCGACCGTAACGTCGAACATAATGACTTCTGTGGGAATTTTTGCATTGATGAAATCGATCAGTTCGCCGATGCGGCGGTCGTCTACCTGGGCTTTGAACAGGTCGGCGGCTTCTTCGCCAAGCACGGTTCGGTTCGACAGCACATAGCCGAGATTTTTTGCATAAGAAGATTTCCCTGAGCCAAAAAAGCCCGAAATCCAGACGCCAATCCCTTCGTGAGGTTCGGCCGGGGCTTCGGCTATTGCCTTCAACAGATCGCGGTATTGATCTTTGATTCGATCTGTGGCGATATACTCTGTGATCTCGGAGTAGACCGATTGTTCATCGGTCTGGTCGACTTTGATAATCTCTTCGATCCTTTGCGTAAGGTCTCGGCTTAAGAGGCCGCCAATAGTTTTCATGTACTTTCCTATTATTTCATCCGTAGATTTTAACCCTGTAGTTTCCCATTGCCTCTCGATCTTTCAAGGCCATAAAGCGCAGCCCGGTCGTGCCTTCGAGCGTGCCCGGATAAAACAGTATGGTGGTGACGCGAGTCCGGCCTTGCATCTCATCGAGCAGCCTCGACATGTGATAGATGGCCGGAGCCATAGTAGCCGCCCTTGTAAGAAAGGCAATGCTCTTTTCCGCATCGAGCGAACTCAGACGGTCGGCTAATAAATCAGGCAGCGGACGCCAATCCTCATCGGACAGATATATGGTGATCTGTTCCTGAGCGGCTCCGAATCCTCGTTGTTTTTCCAGTTCCGCAATGGCTTCCAGACCTTCCGTATCCGCGATGGCTTTCCATAAGAGTTCGGCCATAGAGATCATAAGAACCTCTTTGCCTGTTTCTCCCAATCTGGTGGCCAGGCGTCGCACCTCGTTCCGCAATTGCCATTCTTCTTCGGGATCATATCTGAGGATCGCAAAAGGCAGATCGTGATAGACGCTGATTCGAGTCGGTACTGCCTTCAGGTCGTTTTCAAGAAGTTCGATGCGATCTTTCAACGATAACATGCGCGTATTCCTCTACTGATTCTGCCGGGAAAGAGATTCTGATTATGGACCCAGCGGCGTGGTATTCTAACAGACGCCGTTGATGCGCTTCCATGAAAAAGTGCTCCACGGATTCCCGAGAGAGAAAGAATAAACGCCATTCCGAGTGGTCGATAAGCCGCTCTCCTGATGGTTGGTTCTGCCTTAGATTAAAGGCCACATAAGCAAAAGCCTCGACGGGCAGAAACATCGGGCCTAACTGTTTGTTCGTGGCTCCGCGCAGCACTCCGAAATCCCGTAATGCGGACAAGAGACCCTGGGCCACTCTAAGAATCGTATATTCGGACCATCGGCCGGTCGTTTTTCCTTCGTCAACCCATCGGGCGAGAACTCTTTGAATATCTTCTATAAGTACGTCGTCTCTTCCTTGCTGCTGAAGAGGCAAAAGCACCTCGGTGACAATATCGTGGAGGAGCTTATCTGATTGTGCTGCATGGAAGTAAAAAATGCGATCCAGCCCCTCTGTAGGGAATCCGCCCTTAACGAGGACGGCGAGCGATTTTGTCAAATGCTCTGCGGTCAAATAACGCTGGCGAAAGATTGCAAGAATATCTTCGACTCGTGACCGTGATGCCTTGCCAAATATATTTTCTCGCCGAAACCGGGTCAGGTTTTCCGACACAGAAGCCGCCTCGTCCCAGTTTGCAAATAAAGTCCTGGTATCTGCCAGAAGGGCTCCGGCTTTGATTATTTTACTGGAGTAAATTCGATCTGAATTGGTTTTCATCGCTAGTCCTCCGTAGTCCGTAGTCCGTGGTCCGTGGTCCGTAGCACTTTCATCAGGGCCCTGATTTAAAGCAACTACTGACTACTGACTTTTATTTTTCTCTAAATCCTATGGGCCTCTACCTCATGCCTGGGCGCTTCGTGTACGAGTGCGCGGGCGCAATGTATTTCTATATGAATCACCTCAGTGCCCAAGAGATGGGAGAAGGCGAAAATCCGCCGGTCGGCCTGAATTATGATCTTCCACGAGGTTGAGGTCTTCCTCTTTTATCGATCAAGCTCTGCCAGGTCGCCTTGACATAGTTTTGGCTGCTGTCAGGGCCATACGCTTACGGCCTTCCACAAGCGGAGAGCCGTTCGGGTGTGGTTGCAGAAGGGATTACGCTGAGATGAATTCATTCATCGGCAGGCCGCGCACGCCCGGACGGCATTTGAAGACGCTTCCGGCCAGTGGCTGTGCGGCCAGTCTGTCCGGCCTCAGACGTGTGCGCGCCGAGGTGATGTAAAGAGTTCCGAAATCCTTTCCGCCGAACACGCAAGAGGTCGGACGCGACACAGGCAAACGGATTTCCACCATCACCTCTCCGCTCCGCGGATTCCAGCGGCAGACGCGCCCGCCGTCCCAGTGTACTATCCAGAGCATCCCCTCCTCGTCTATAGCAATCCCGTCGGGATAGCCCATCTCATCAGCCCGAACGTGGATGACCGTGCGCGGATTGCT